>JANXYE010000249.1 GCA_025350285.1 Chloroflexota bacterium | reverse complement strand
GTCAGCCAGATCCGTCAGTCCATGGCGGACGGGACGGTCAAGCTCGCGCCATTCGGGAAGGCTGTTCCAAAGGACGTCCAGGACCAGATTGCCGAGCTGCAGAAGAAGCTCCTCTCCGGGCAGCTCGAAATCTTCGCCGGCCCAATCAAGGACCAGGGTGGTACGGAAAAGATCAAGGCCGGAGCGAAGCAGCCGCCCGTCACAGAGCTGGAAACGATGAACTACCTCGTGGAAGGAGTCACCGGCAAGATTCCTCAATAGACCTGCCACCGGAGAGCGAGGGCCGGCGGCAACCACAACGCTGAACGGAGACCACAGGATGGCCGAAGGACTCACCGCGCTCAGCCGGCCGTACCGGTGGCCGTGGCACGGCAGCTTCGAACCACGTCGGACGGCCATCCTCGTGTTCCGGGACGGCGAGATCGCACCGCCCGACCGGGATATGGCGGCGCTCCTGAGCAGCGTTGTCCAGCTTGGAGCGGAGCTTGGGCTGACGATCGGGGATCTGCCGAGCGCGGCGGGCCAACCGGTACGGCCAGCGATTGGCGCTGATTTCGCCGTTCCCCGTCCGCACTACGGTGGGTTCACGGGGACAGACCTCGATTCTGTTCTGCGAAGGCGAAGAATCTCCGACCTCATCTTTGCCGGCTTCCCCTTCGAACTCGGCGCAGATTGCACCATGCGGCAGGCGAACGACCTCGGCTACGAATGCCTCGCCCTGTCCGACTGTTGCACCGGCATGGCGGCCGACACGCTCGCCGGAGCACTTGCGAGTATCCAGATGTCCGGCGGCATCTTCGGCACCGTCGCCGAGACCGCGCCCATCCTTGAACTCTTCGCCGCCGCGCGTGACGCGGCTGGCAGGCATCCGCAGGAGGCTGACCAATGGCGCTCACGATCGTAGCGGAGCCTTACCCCTGGCCATTCGATGGTGAGTTCAGCCCAGCCCGGGCGGCGCTCATCTGCATCGATTGGCAAACGGACTTCTGTGGCCCGGGCGGATACGTGGATGCGATGGGCTACGACCTGAACCTCACCCGCGCCGGCGTTGAACCGACGCGGAGGGTGCTGAACGTCGTTCGTCGCATCCCGGGCATGCACGTTGTGCACACCCGCGAAGGCCACAAGTCGGATCTTTCGGACTGTCCGCCGAACAAGCTGTGGCGATCGAAACAGATGGGGGCGGGGATCGGAGATCCGGGCCCGTGCGGCCGGATCCTGATCCGTGGCGAGGCCGGCTGGGACATCATCCCCGAACTCTATCCACATCCCGGAGAGCCGATCATCGACAAACCAAGCAAGGGCGCCTTCAGCACTACGGATATCGACCTCGTGCTGCGCAATCGCGGCATCACGCAGCTTATTTTCACGGGCATCACGACAGACGTGTGCGTTCATACGATCATGCGCGAGGCGAACGACGTTGGATACGAATGCTTGCTCTTGAAAGACTGCACGGGGGCAACGGACTACGGCAATTACCTGGCGGCGGTGAAGATGGTGACGATGCAAGGCGGCGTGTTCGGAGCGGTTGCGGATTCAGAAGCTCTGCTGGCGGCGTTGACACCCCTGGCGACGGTGCCGGCCGCGTGACAGCGAATCGACTCTCAACCATCGAGTTGTTTCATTCCGCGACGGAGATCGTTCGAACGTGGCCCCTCGATCCCGCCGACCGCAAGCCCGCCTTCGCCTTGCCGACGGCTCCCGGGCGGGCCCTTCCCGATGGCGAGGGCAACATCGAAGGGCTTGATGGCGATCTCTGGGATACCGCGCGGCAGCTCCGGGACGGACACACATCGGTCGCGGAGATCCTTGCGCAGGCAGACGCCCGGGCCAACCAGCACGCTGTCCGTCTTGGCGCTTTCGAACACCGCGCGGAAGCTGAGGTCCTGGTTCGCACGCTCGATAACGAAGCACGGGCAGGCGCATTCCGAGGCCCCCTGCATGGCCTGCCCATCTCCGTGAAGGACATCATCGACGTTGCGGGAATGCCGACGCGCGGGAGTTCCGTCGCCTTGCCGGCCCGGATGGCCGTGGAGGACGCAACCGCCGTTGCCCGCCTGCGGACCGCGGGCGCCGTACTCGTGGGCAAGGTTGCGACGCATGAATTTGCCCTGGGAGTAACCACGCCGCAGGCCCACAGCCCCTGGGATTTCGACCGCGTGCCCGGCGGCTCCAGCGGAGGTTCAGCGATTTCGCTCGTTACCGCGATGGCCCTGGGCTCCCTCGGCACCGATACGCGCGCTTCCATTCGCGTACCCGCCGCGCTCTGCGGGCTCGTCGGCTTCAAACCGTCGCTGGATCTCATTCCCACCGACCACTGGCTGACGCTCTCCTGGAGCCTGGATCACTTCGCCCCAATGGCGCGTTCCGTTCGGGACGTCGCGCTCATGATGGACGTCCTCACGGACGAGCCCGGCGGG
>JANXYE010000229.1 GCA_025350285.1 Chloroflexota bacterium | reverse complement strand
ATCATCTTCGCGGGGCGGGCCGACGTTGCTTCGGCGGATGTCCGGAGCCTTGCGGAGATCGAGGCGAACCCAGCCACCGCAATGCGGAACGCGACGGAGTTGCTCATTGAGACGGCGCGCCGCTGGGCGTCTGAGATCGAGCTCACCGCAGGCGCAGATAGTCGTCCACCGTGAATCCGGCGTCCCGCAAGATCCTGGCTGCCCCGCAGGGTGGGCGTCAGATGTTTGCACAAGGGCAGGGAGCCCCGTTCGACCGCATCTCGACCGCCGGGCTGCGAGCTCACCGGAGAGACCGCTCCGTATCCGTCGCGGCTAGGATTGCCGCGTGAGCAACGAATGATGCCTCATAGCCGCGAGTCATAACGAGCGGTCCAGTGTTCAAGTCGGACCTGGCCCGGTGGCCCCCGATTTCGAGAAAACCGCAAGCAACGAGCTATCAGAGACTGGACCGCTCCGTATCCGTCGCGGCTAGCATTGCCGCGTGCGCGCTTCTTGATTCGCGACGCCAATCCCGGTCGCGAATGACAACGAGCGGTTCGCTGTCTCCGCGCCATGCCTGAGTCGCCGCAAGAATCTGACGGCCAGCCCCCGGATAGGTGGCGCCAATCGAAACTATCGGAACTCGCAGGGGACGATCACCCTCTCCGCGCTCGACGGGGGAGTTGACGCCGCTGCTATACTGAGGCTTACCTTTCCGCGCAGGCACCATTTGGGATGTTTTTCACAATTGCAGGGCCGGTGACCTCCCGGTGCTGCCGTGGCCACGCATATACCAAACGCCGCTTTGCCGGAACCGTCTTGGGGGAGGTTCGCAATGGTCGCTCCAGGGTTGCCGGCGAAACAGGGCTTGTACGACCCCCAGCACGAGCACGACAGCTGCGGCGTCGGCTTCATCGTTCACCTCAAGGGCCAACGCTCGCATAAGATCGTTGACGACGCCTTGACGGCCCTCGAAAACCTCAACCACCGCGGCGCCTCCGGTTCGGAGCCGAATACCGGCGATGGCGCCGGTCTCCTCACCCAGGTCCCACACGAGTTCTACCGCCGCGAATGCGCCGCCCTCGGCATTCGCCTTCCCGAGGCTGGCCACTACGGCACCGGCCTCCTCTTCGCCCCGAAGAACCCGCGCGCCAAAGCCCAGGGCCTCGCCCTCTTCGCGGCCGTCCTGGAAGAAGAAGGGCAGCATCTCCTCGGCTGGCGCGAAGTCCCAACGGAGAACCGCTCTCTCGGCGCCAGCGCCCTCATCGTCGAGCCCAGCATCATGCAGGTCTTTATCAGCCGCGGCTCAACCGTCGTGGATGAAGACGACTTCGAATGCCGCCTCTACGTCATCCGCAAGCGCTTTGAGAAGCTCGTCGCCCGCTACGGCATCGAAGACCACGAGTACTTCTACTTCCCCAGCCTCAGCGCCCGCACCGTCGTCTATAAAGGAATGCTGACCGCGCTCCAGCTGCGCGAATACTTCCCCGACCTTCGCGATAGCCGCTACATCAGCGCGCTCGGCATGTTCCACTCGCGCTTCAGCACGAACACCTTCCCCAGTTGGTCGCTCGCCCACCCCTACCGCATGGTTTCGCACAATGGCGAAATCAACACCTTGCGCGGCAACATCAACTGGATGGCCGCCCGCGAAGCGCTGATGGCCTCGCCCCGCTTCGAAAATATCCACAAGATCCTGCCTGTTATCGACGAGACCGGCTCGGACACGGCCTGCCTCGACAACGCCATCGAACTCCTCGTGCGCGCCGGCCGCCCCATCTCCCAGGTGATGATGATGCTCATCCCGGAGGCCTGGCAGGCGCACGAATCGATGCCCGCCGCCAAGAAAGCCTTCTACGAATACCACAGCTGCCTCATGGAACCCTGGGACGGCCCCGCCTCCGTGGCTTTCACCGACGGGCGCAACATCGGCGCCGTGCTCGACCGCAACGGCCTCCGCCCATCGCGCTACATCGTCACGAAGGATGACCTGGTCATCATGGCCTCCGAGGTCGGCGTCCTCCCCATCGAGCCCGAGCGGATCCTCTCGAAGGGCCGCCTCCAGCCCGGCAAAATGTTCCTCGTCAGCCTCGATGAAGGCCGCATCATCGACGATACCGAACTCAAAATGAAACTCGCCGAAGAACGGCCGTACGCCGAGTGGCTCAAGCACAACCTGCTCCCCCTCGAAGACGCCCCCGAGGGCGAAGCGCCGGATTCCTTTACCGGCCCCGAGTTGCTCACCCAGCAGGTCGCCTTCGGCTACACGCTCGAGGACCACAAGTACATCCTCGGCCCGATGACGAAGAATAGCGAAGAAGCGGTCGGCTCGATGGGCACCGACACGCCCCTCGCCGTGCTCTCGAACCGCCCGCAGCCCCTCTACAACTACTTCCAGCAGCTCTTCGC
>JANXYE010000194.1 GCA_025350285.1 Chloroflexota bacterium | reverse complement strand
CCAGGTCGCGCGTTCGCGGCGCAGATCGTCGCGCATACGGGCGACCTGGCTCGACCGGGGCATGAAACCCTCACGATAGTGGTGAGGGAGCGCCGGGCATCCGCCGCTACGCCAGCGGCCACTGGGGGCCGCGACTCCACCGGGCGGCGCCGCTCCTAAACGACCGGCGGCAGCGGCGTGTTGATCAGCTCTTCCATGCCCTTGAGCACCGTCCCCATCACCATGTTGTGGATTGGCGGGCCGAGCAGTTCGAGGACGGTACCGCCGTGCTTCACGTCGATGTACACGAGCCCGTTCGGGTTCACCTCGGCGAGCACTTCTTCGATCGTCGAACTGGCCGAGATCTGGGCGGTCCCAAGCGGCGGATAGACCCAATCGACGCGCCCGCCATCAGCTACCGCCTTGCGCGCGGCGGCCACGAGGTCCGGCACGTAGACGCCGATGTGCTGAATGCCCTCGCCGTGGATTTTCAGCCAATCGCTGTGCGGCGTATTGCCCTTCACCACCTCGATGATTTCGAGGGCGAGGCCGGCCATCGAACCGTAGTAGACCTTGAGCTCGGCGGGGCGGCCAAACTGGTCGGCCACGTGATAGGGCGGCATCAGGCGGAACTCGGCGCCGAGCGCGCGCTCGTAGCGCCTGGCGGTCGCTTCGGCGTCGTAGACGGCGTAGCCAAGGTGGTGGGCGACGGGCTTATCAGTTTGGACGGTCATCCAGTTTTCTCCGGGTTGAGGTCGCCAGACTGTACTCAGCGTCAGCCATAGGCGGTAGGTCAGGGTGCAGGGCCACGATTAGCGCCGAGAAGTGCTCCCCTTCTCCCCGTCCTTCGGGGGAAGGATCGGGAGAAGGGGCTGGGGGATGAGGGCGGGATGCCGGGCGCTCCCGCCGGTGGTAGTCCCCTGCTACCCTGCGACCATGCTGCAACCGCCGATCGAGCCGATGCTGGCCAAGCTCTCGCCGTCCATCCCGCCGGGCCCGGGCTTTCTCTATGAGCCGAAGTGGGATGGCTTCCGGGCGATCATCTTCGTTTCCGCGGGCGAAGCCTACTTGCAGAGCCGTGATCTCAAGTCCCTGGGGCGCTACTTCCCTGAACTGGAGGAGGCCATCCCCCGGCTCCTTGCTGGCCCCGCCGTGCTTGATGGGGAGATCGTGATCATGGGCGCGAGCGGTCTCGAGTTCGACACGCTCCAGATGCGCTTGCACCCGGCGGCCTCGCGCGTGAAGAAGCTCGCGGCCGAGACGCCAGCGTCGTTCGTCGCCTTCGACCTGCTGGCCGAGGGAGAAGACGACCTCCGCTCGGCTCCGTTCGGGGAACGCCGGGCGCGCCTGGAAACGCTGATGGCCGGGCTCCCGCCGCCCCTCCACATCACGCCCGCCACACACGACCCGATCGTCGCCCAGGACTGGTTCGAACGGTTCGAAGGGGCCGGGTTCGATGGCGTCATCGCCAAGCCCGTTGGCGGCCTCTACCAGCCCGGCGTGCGGGCGATGGCGAAGATCAAGCATCTTCGTACGGCGGACCTTGTCGTCGGCGGCTTCCGCTGGAACAAGGAGATGGAGGGCACGTCCGTCGGGTCGCTGCTGCTCGGGCTGTACGACGCGGAGGGCGTCTTCCACCACGTCGGCCACACATCGAGCTTCTCCGCGCAGGAGAAGCGGGACCTCGTGGGCTTCCTCGCGCCGTACGTGAGCGAAGACAGCGGCGAAGGATTCGGCGGCGGGCGCACGCCTGGCGCGCCAAGCCGCTGGAGCACGGGCAAGGACCTGAGCTGGGTGCGGTTGCGCCCCGAACTCGTCTGCGAAGTGACCTTCGACTACCTGCAGGGCGCCCGCATCCGCCACGCGGCCGCATTCAAGCGCTGGCGGAAGGACCGCACTCCCGCGTCATGCACGTTCGACCAGTTCGAAGCGGCGGTGCCCATGGAACTACGCCGGGTGTTCGAAGGCGGCTAAGCGGGGATCACCACCAGCCGACCTTGTAGAACCAGCCCTTGGTCTCTTTGCCGCGCACGCCCGCTTCCCGGAGCTTGCCGAGGTGCTTGCGGCAAAGCCAGACGGTCAGCCGTTCGCGTTCCTCGCCGCGCCATTTGAGGACGGCGGTTTCTTCGAAAGGCGGGTCCATACACCAGAGACAGCGGGCACGGGGCATGGGGAGAGGGTAGCGGAGCGGGCCGCAAGTCCCAAGTTCCTGCTTGGGGCCGCGAGATGCGGGGGCTACGCCAGCGGCCAGAGGGGGCCGCGACTCTGGCTGGCGGGAGGTCTTTCCCGAACGGGACGGGCCCAGGCTGTAGGCTCAGGCCGTAAAGGTGCAGACGCACGGTGACGTTTCGGCGGGAGATGGATGACGACGATCCTGGAAGCGCGCGCCGTGGCGCGGGAATACTCAACCGCGAAGGGTAACTCGATAGCCGCGCTGCGGGGCGCGAGCCTGAGCGTGGAGGCCGGCGAGATGGTCGCCATCATGGGCCCGAGCGGCTGCGGCAAATCGACGTTGCTCGGCATGCTCGGGGGTCTCGACCGGCCGACTTCGGGCGAGGTGTGGCTCGCCGGGGAGCGCATCGACCAACTCTCGGAGACGCAGCTGGCGAAGCGTCGCCGCCGCCTGGTCGGCTTTGTCTTTCAGTTCTTCAACCTCGTCGAGAATCTCTCGGCGGCAGACAACGTCGAG
>JANXYE010000138.1 GCA_025350285.1 Chloroflexota bacterium | reverse complement strand
TTCACGCATCGCCCGTCTCGACGGGCCACGAAGTTCGTCGCCCGTTGCCCGCGCGCTTGCGGCCCGGGACGTCCACCGCGAATTCGCCAGCGGGCCCGCCCGTGCCAGGCCCGAGCCGCCGCAAAATCCGACGGGCAACCCCGTGGCCAGGCAGCCCCCAGCGCCGATGCAAGTCGCGAGTCCTACCCTTGCCCGCGCTCGGGCGTGGCGCCGTTCGCGTGAACAGGAGGCTTCTCGTTGTCATCCGCCATCGCGAACGCGGCGATGCTGGCCACCTGGTCGCCGTCGCCGACGCCCATGACGTGCACGCCCTGCGTGTTCCGTCCGATGACGCTAATCGTATCCACGCGGGTGCGGATGACGATGCCGTCTTTCGACACAAGGAGGAGCTGCTGGCCTTCGCCGACGATTCGGCAGGCCGCGACCGGGCCGGTCTTGTCGGTCACGTTGAGCGTCTTCACGCCCATCCCGCCGCGGCCCGTGAGGCGGTACTCATCGAGCAGCGTCCGCTTGCCGAAGCCCTTCTCCGAGATGATCAGCAGGTGCGATCCGTCTTCAATCGTCTCCACGCCGACAACGTAGGCGCCTCGCGAGAGCCTTATCCCGCGCACGCCGCCACTTGTGCGCGAGGCGTCGCGCAGGTCGTCGATCTTGAAGCGGATGGCCTGACCGTCGCTGGAGACGAGGAGGACATGGGTCTCGTCGGTCGCGAGCCGGGCGGCGATGAGCTGGTCGCCTTCGTCCAGGCGCATCGCGATCTTGCCGTTGCGCCGTACCTCTTCGAATTCGCTCAGTTTCGTCTTCTTGATGACCCCGTCGCGGGTCGCGAGGAGCATGAAGTCATGGCCGTAGTCCTTCACAGAGACGATGGCCGTGACGCGCTCGCCACCGTCCACGTCGATGAGATTGACCACGGCCGTGCCCTTCGATTGCTTCTTGAGGTCCGGGATATCGTAGGCGCGCAGATGGTAGACCTTGCCGCGGTCCGTGAAGAACAGGAGGTTGTCGTGCGTATCGCAGACAACCAGCTTGAGGACGGCGTCTTCCTCGCGGATGGCGGCGCCGCGGCTGCCCTTGCCGCCACGCTGCTGCACGCGAAACTCTTCGAGCGGCATGCGCTTGATGTAGTTGCGGATGCTGAGCGTGAGCACACTCTCCTGGTGCTCGACGAGGTCTTCCTCTTTGAAATCCTCGGCGTCGGCTTCCACGATCTCCGTGCGCCGCGCGTCGCCGAATTTCTTCTTCACTTCCACGAGGTCTTCTTTGATGAGGAAGTCGATCTTGCGGGGATTGGCGAGCAGGTCTTCCAGGTAGTTGATCTTCGCGATGATCTCCGCGAATTCGTCCTGGAGGTTCTGGCGTTCGAGCGCGGCCAGGCGGCGGAGCTGGAGGTCCAGGATCGCCCGCGCCTGCACTTCACTGAAGGTGAACGGATTCGATGCCGTGAGGCGCCGGGTGAGGGCGGCAGGCGTGCCGTCCGGGATGCGTGAAGCAACCGTGAGGCCGATGCCCTGGAGGAGGTCGCGCGAGTTCTCGGCGGATTCGGATGCGCGAATAGCGACGATGATCAGGTCCACGAGGTCGATTGCGCGGAGCAGACCTTCGAGGATGTGCGCCCGCTCGCGCGCTTTCTCGAGCTGGTACTCGCTGCGCCGCTTGATCACGATTCGGCGGTGGTCGAGGTAGAGTTCGAGGGCACGCTTCAGACCGAGACGGCGCGGCTGGCCGTCAACGATCGCCATCATGTTCACGGCGAAGGTCGAGCGCATGGCCGTGTGCTTGTAGAGCAGGTTCTTGATCGCCGAAATCGACCCTTCACGCTTGAGGTCGATCACGATGCGCATGCCGGTGCGGTCCGATTCATCGCGCAGGTCGGAGATGCCGGGGATTTTCCCCTCTCGTACATGCTCCGCGATCTTTTCGATGAGAAGCTTCTTGTTCACCTGGTAGGGCAGCTCGGTCACGATGAGCGATGTACGCCCCCGGGTCGATTCTTCGACGGTGGTCCGCGCGTGCATGATGATCCGGCCGTGGCCTTCGCCGTAGGCGAGCCGGACCTGCTCGGAATTCTTGCCGACGAGCGCGATCCCGTAGGTCGGGAAGTCCGGGCCCTTCACCACGGTCAGCAGATCGTCGAGGGTCGATTCCGGTTCGTCGATGAGCATGGTCACGGCGTCGCACAGTTCGCCAAGGTTGTGCGGCGGGATGTTCGTCGCCATTCCAACGGCGATTCCGGAGGAGCCATTGGCAAGCATGTTGGGGATGCGCGAAGGCAGGACCGCCGGCTGCTCGGTGCTACCATCGTAGTTGGGGACGAAATCGACCGTGTTCTGGTCGATGTCGGCGACCAGTTCGTCGGCGATGCCGGACATGCGCGCTTCGGTGTAGCGCTGGGCGGCGGGCGGATCGCCATCGACGCTGCCGAAGTTC
>JANXYE010000124.1 GCA_025350285.1 Chloroflexota bacterium | reverse complement strand
GAGCTCTTTCAGGCTCGCGTCCACCGTCGTGCCGAAGACCGCTTCGAACGATGGTTTGTCGTGGAAGCCCGCTTCGACATACTCAACGAAGTCCATGAGCATCGCATCCATGATCTCGCCCGAACTCGGCTGCATCCCGGCCGCGCCCACGAGCACGAGCTTCGCGACCCGGCCCGACTGCATCGAAGCCAGCTCGGCGGCGACGAATCCGCCGAAGCCGAAGCCGGCGAGCGTCACCCCATCCAGCCCGAGCTTGCCTAGCGCCTGGTTGATGAGGATGGCGATGTCGCGGGCGTCCCGCGCCCACTCCGGCCGTTCCGATTGGCCGTAACCGGGCATATCGGGCACGTAGACCGTGAAGCGCTCGGAGAGTTTTTCGTGGAGCGGCAACCAGCCAATGCTCCCGGTCGAATGGTGGAGCGTTACGACGGGCGGGCCGCTGCCACCCTTGAGCAAGCGGATGGCCTTCCCGGCGACAGAAACCTGGACATCCGTATGCGGTTGAATTTCGATAACGGTCACGTGGCTGCGCCTCCGAAGGTCGGATGAGGCGGAATCATACGCCTCACGCTAACGAACTCAAGCGGGCGGGTGCGCAGCCTATCGGCGCCCATGCCAAGCGAAGCGGAGCGAGTCCTTCATCCTCCAGGATGGGGCCGTCCACCACCACTGGCGGCTGGAGGTCGGCAAGCGGCTCCCGGCATGAGTTGGCCGCCCGAAACCGTGGCTCCCAGGCTCCCGCGAACTCCGCGTACATCCGCGCTTGCGAGACACCGAACACCAGCCGCCCGATGCCGCTCCAGGCGAAGGCGCCCGTGCACATCAGGCAGGGCTCTGTGCTGCTGTACAACGTGCATCGTTCAAGGAACTCCCAGTCCCAGCGCGGCCACGCCTCGCGCAAGACGTTCATTTCCGCGTGCGCGGTGCAGTCGTTGGTCGTCGCGCGCGTCTGGCGACCCTCTATCAGCAGCGCACCGTCCGGCCCGACGAGCACCGCCGCGAACGGCTGGTCGCCGGCGGCTACGGTCGCCTCGGCGAGCCGGAAGGTGAATCGCACCCATTCGTGGTCGATGTCCGTGAGCACGTCGCCGGATTGTAGAGCCGACTGGGCCGTGAAGCATGGCGAGCGGCTAGTTTGATCGAAATTAGAGAATTTATCGTCTCGTTGTAATTTGGCTAAACTCTGTATAAAGTTACTCCATGGACCCCGTCGCGAACCCGTTTGCCCCCGGCGCCGGCACGCCGCCGCCCGAGTTGGCTGGCCGCGATGACTTGCGCGAAACCGTCCGCATCGCGGTCGCGCGGGTGACCCGTGGGTTGCCAACGAAGAGCGTCCTGATGGTGGGCCTCCGGGGCGTGGGCAAGACTGTCCTGCTCGACAAGATGCGAGAGGACGCCGAGGCGGCCGGCGCTCAGACCATTCGTGTCGAGGCGCCCGAGGGGCGCTCCCTGCCCGCCTTGCTGGCGCCGCGGTTGCGATTTGCGCTGCTGCGGCTCTCCCGGAACGAGCGGGCGAAGGACCTGGCCCAGCGCGCCTTGCGAGCGCTTTCCGGCTTTGCGAGGTCGCTGAAAGTGAAGTACCAGGACATCGAGGTTGGAGTCGATTTCGAACCTGAACCCGGACTGGCCGACAACGGAGACCTCGAACAGGACCTCCAAGTGCTGCTCGAAGCCGCAGCACTCGCCGCGCAAGCTGCCGGCAGCGCGTTCATTCTGTTCATAGATGAACTGCAGTACGTCGAAGAAGCTCAGCTGGCCGCGCTCGTGACCGCGCTACATCGGACAGGTCAGCGGCGTCTCCCCGTGCTGCTGGTGGGGGCGGGCCTCCCCCAACTTCGCAGAAACATGGGCAAGGCGAAGTCGTACTCGGAGCGGCTCTTTGACTTCCCGGAGATAGGGCCGCTCCCGCCTCCGGCCGCGCGCGTCGCCATCGTCAATCCGCTTCATGCTGAGCACGTCGAGATCGATACCGATGCGCTCGAACTCATCGTGGACAAGACCCATGGCTACCCGTATTTCATCCAGGAATGGGGGAAGCATGCGTGGGACGTCGCGCCCGCCTCGCCGATCCGCGCGGCAGACGTGGAACGGGCTTCCGTGGAGGTAGTGGCGGCGCTCGATGAGAGCTTCTTCCAGGTGCGATTCGACCGGCTTACCCCGGCTGAGAAGCGATACTTGCGGGCGATGGCGGACCTCGGCCCCGGTCCGCACCGCTCTGGCGACGTGGCGGCCAGGCTAGGCCGAAAGGTCACGTCACTCGGGCCGACTCGGAACACACTTATTGCGAAGGGCATGGTCTGGAGCCAGAGTCACGGCGATACAGCGTTCACCGTCCCGCTCTTCGACGAGTTCATGCGCCGCATCATGCCCGGCGACGACTGGTTGACGTAGGTATCGAGTCAGCTTGCGCGGCGGCGGCGAGACTAACAGCTCGAATCCGGCGAGGCGCTCGACGATAATTTTCGAAGCATGGCGGCCGACGAGATCGAGCGGTTCCGCCGAGAGATCGTCGAGCGCACGGTGATCAACGGCGTAGGGTCGTTTTGCTGCCGCGGAGTCGAAAGGCCCTTGCCTTCGTCAGCACGAGTCTTTGCTGTGCCTTCTGTTTCTTCGGTTTGGAGCGATATACGAGGCATCACGCCGCCGTTCGACGGTTCGTTCGGTCGGCTGGCCGGGCACATCCAGTTCCCAATGGCGGGCAGGCGCCGCGTAGGGAGAGTTGAGGATCGGCCGGGCGAAGAAGTCATCCGCTACGCTCAGCAGCCTCAGCGGGCCGCATCATCGCGCGAGTCTACGCGACCCAGCCCACCCGCGGCGACTCTGATCGCGCGACAATCGGTGTCGTCTTTGCGGACCCTTCAGTTCGGGAGGTGACGCGGCGAGGAAGAGCGCTGGACAAGAGTGGCGCCATTTCGCGAACCACGCGTCCTGTATGGATCGTCGATGCCACACGCCTGGGGGCGAGGTTGGTCCCGGCGGGTAGAGTCTACGGGGCGAAGGCTTCGAGGTTGCTTGGGTACTTCTTGAGCGTGGCCCCGCCATCGATGTGATGGGTCTGGCCGGTTATCCAGCTCGATCCATCGGAGGCCAGGAAGAGCGCGAGTTGGGCGACATCGATCGTTTCGCCGACACGGCCGAGGGGCGTCGATGCGATGAAGGCTTCTTCGACTTCCGGACGGCCACTGAACACGGGCGCAAGATTTTCCGTGCGGATAATCCCCGGGGCGATGCTGTTGACGCGGATGCCATGCGGCCCAAGTTCGAGGGCGGCTACCTTGCTCAGCATGATGATGCCCGCTTTCGCGGCACAGTAGGCAGCGTTACCCTCGCCGGCCTGGACGCCGTTGAGGCTCGATATATTGATAATGCTCCCACCCTCGGCCTGTTTGATAAGGCGCGCCGATTCGTACTTCACGCAGATAAACGCGCCGGTGAGGTGAGAATCTATGACCCGCTGCCAGCGGCTTACGGAGCAATCCTGGATCGACCCGAGCCCGCGGGAGCCCACACCATTGACGGCCGTATCGAACCGCCCGAAGCGAGTGAAGGCGCGATCCACCATCGACCTGACACCTTCCTCGTCGCGGACATCGACGTGTATTGCCTCGGCCAGAGCGGGCCCGATTTCCGCCGCAACGGCTTCGGCCCGGCTGACGTCGATATCGCCGACTACTACTCGCGCTCCTTCCTGAGCGTACAGGAGGGCGGTACGGCGCATCATGCCGAAGCCGCCACCGGCAATCACCGCGACCTTGCCATCGAGTACACCGGGCATTGCGAACCTCCCAGAAGCGATAGATTGGTTTGAGTAGCTGAGCGTTCCCACGCGGCGAAGGAAATCGCACGCGGGCGCCAGCAGCCCGTGCGCTACGCGGACGAAGGCGCCGCGACAAGGCGCCTGATTCGTGGAATCACCTGGCCGAGGATGCGCGTGAAACCGGCCGAGTAGAGCAGAATAGCGACAAGCGTGAGAAGCCCGTCCAGCATCTGACCGAAGGCGCGGTCGATTTCGAGGAATGCCGGCATCTTGTCGATCTCGGTAAGGAGGAGCGCGCCGAGGAGTGCGCCACCGAACGTCCCGCGCCCGCCGAACAGGCTTGCCCCGCCGAGGACGCAGGCCGCGAAGCTCTTCAGGATGAAGCCCGTGCCGGCGGCCGGGTCGCCATTACCGATCTTCGCCGAGAGGAAGAACCCCGCCAGCGTCGCGATCAGCGCCGCGAGTATGTAGGAACGGATGTGAATCCAGTCGACATTGATGCCGTTGCGGCGGGCCGCTTCCTGGCGAAACCCGACGGCGCGTAGCTGCATGCCGGAAAACGTGCGGTAGAGCCAGAGATCGAACAGGACGACAAAAACGAGCACACCAATGATGGCGATGGGGATGTTGCCCACTTCGCGCTGAAGCATGTCGGTGAAGCCGTAGTTGATGGGCATGCCCATGCTCGGCCGGATCTTGAGGGCGATACCCTGGATGATCGTGAGCGTCGCGATCGTGGCAATGATTGCGGCGAGGTTGAACCCACGGATGAGGACGCCGTTGACAAGGCC
>JANXYE010000123.1 GCA_025350285.1 Chloroflexota bacterium | reverse complement strand
GGTGTTTCGCGCGCGTGAAGACGACGGTCGGCGGGTGGGCGTCAGATTTTTGCAGAAGGGCAGGGAACCCCGTTCGACCGCATCTCGGCCGCCCGGCCGCGGGCTCACTGGAGACTGAACCGCTCCGTATCCGTCGCGGCCAGGATTGCCGCCTGGGTGCTTCTTGATTCGCGACGCCAATCCTCGCCGCGAGCGATAACGAGCGGTTCGTTTTCTTCGTGCCATGCTTGAGCCGTTGCAAAAATCCCGACGGGCACCCACGGTCGGCCCGTTAGCGCGAATGCCCCGCCAGACCGAGCAGCTCGGCCGCTAACTCACGCCCTAACCCCACGGCTGCATCAGCCTGCCCCGCGTTTTTCGTCCGGTAGACCTGCCCGCCGGCCGCCAGCATGCCATGCAGCTTCAATGTGCTGCCGAAGCGCTCCGCGTACGCACCCACCGGCAGGTTGCAATCACCTCCCAGGGCGGCGAGGAAACTTCGCTCCGCCGTCACGAGCGAGCGGGCGGCGGGATCGTCGATCGCTCGCAGAATGGCGCGAATACTGGCGTCAGCGGCACGGCACTCCACCGCCAGCGCCCCCTGGGCCGGAGCCGGGAGCAACTCATAAACGCTAAACACTTCGCTCGCGCGGTCCTGGAGGCCGAGCCGCTTGAGCCCCGCGAGCGAGACCACGATCGCGTCGAGTTCTCCGTCCTCAACCCGGCTCACGCGACTATCCACGTTCCCGCGGATTGGGATCACGCTGATGTCGGGGCGGATCGCCTTGAGCTGTACCTCGCGTCGCGGGCTCGATGTCCCAATCGCCGCGCCGGCCGCAAGGCGCCTCAAGGCCATCCCGGCGCGACTCACCAACGCATCCCTCGGGTCGTCACGAAGGGGGATGGCGGCGATGACCAGGCCCTCGGGCCTACGAGTGGGCAGATCCTTGTAGCTGTGGACGGCAATGTCGATATCGCCGCCCGCGAGCGCTCGTTGGAGGGCCGACGTGTGCTCCCCAGGTTCCCGCGGGTAGGGCGCGTTCTCCGGTGCGCGAGGCGCAACCACGACCACAGCCAGGTCGAGATGGGGATCAATCGCGCCGAGCTTCTGAACGACGATCGCCGCCTGGGCCAGTGCCATCGCGCTTCCGCGCGTCCCAATCCGAAGTACGGCGCTCAATTGGCGGAGCCGCTGTCCCGGCCCAACCGCTGCTGGCGTTCGGCCCGGGCCGTCGCCGCGCCCTGGGCCAGGTCGTATCCGAGCGCGGCGGCGACGCGCCCGCGGATCTCCCGCGCGAGCAGCGGGGAAGCGCCACCCGTACTCACGGCCACCGCCACGTCTCCCTGGCGCAGGGTCGCTGGCGAAAAGAAGGTGCTCTCGGACTGCTCGTCGCAGACGTTCACGGGTATTCCGGCTGCCCGCGCGAGCTCACCCACCCGCCGGTTGACCTCCCGCGCATCGGTGCACGCGAACACAACGGCATAGCCAGCACCAGGGCCGAGATCCTCGAACTCGAAGCGCCGAGATACCACCGTCACCCGAGGGTGAGCCGCAATCGCATCGGCGATGCGGGGCGCCACCACCGTCACCGCGAACCCTGCTTCCACCAGCGCCGCGACCTTGCGGGCGGCCACCCTGCCGCCGCCCACGACGAGAGCGGGGCCGGCCGACGGTTGGAGGGCGATCATGAGGCTCACCAGCGCATTATTGCGCTTTGAAACGCTTCCGGCCGCTTCCGGCCGCTTCAATCGTGAATCGTCAGTCCACATTCGGAATCAGAGCGCGGCCATCTCGCGCTGCATCTGCTCCAGGCCCATCGGACCGAGCTCGAGCGCGCTCTTGTGCCACGCCTTCAGGTCGAACGCCTCACCGGAGCGGGATCGCGCCGCGGCTCGCGCTTCCAGCCAGCAACGCTCGCCAACCTTGTAGCTGATAGCCTGGCCGGGAGTACCGAGGTAGCGGGTGACCTCGCTCGCCATGAAGTCGGCCGGAAAGCAGGCGCGCTCGCGGGCGAAGGCATCTCCGAGTTCGGCGGTCCACGTTTCGCCGCCGTGGAATCGTTCGCTTTTCGGGATCGGCAGATCGAGGTGCATGCCGATATCGACCACAACGCGAACCGAGCGCATCGCCTGCGCCCGCAGCATGCCGAGCTGGTAGTCCGGGTTTTCGAGGTAGCCCAGTTCGCCCATCAGCCGCTCGGCGTACAGCGCCCAGCCTTCGACATAGCCCGAGGTGCCGGCGAGCAGACGCTGATACCGCGAGAGCTGTTCGGCCATGTACTTGGTCGTCGCAATCTGGAAGTGGTGGCCCGGTACCCCTTCATGGTAAGCGATCGACACTTCGCCCCAGAGCGGGAAGCGGGTGCGGCCGCCCGTCGGGTACCACGTGCGGCCGGGGCGGGAGAAGTCCTCACTCGGACCTGTGTAGTACATCGCCAGCGCCCCGCCCGGCGGCGCGATCATCGCTTCGATCGTCTTCAGGGCATCGGGAATATCAAAATGGACGCCCTTGAGTTCGTCGATCGTGCGATCCTGCAGGTCCTGCATCCAGCGCCGGAACGGCTCTACCCCGTCGATGGCCCGCGCCGGGTCCCGTTCGAGAAAGGCGATGGTTTCGGTGACGGTCGCCTCCGGGAGGATCTTCGCCGCCGTGGCCCGCATCTCCGATTCCACCCGGTAG
>JANXYE010000119.1 GCA_025350285.1 Chloroflexota bacterium | reverse complement strand
CGGGTCCGTGCGCGCCAGCAGGATCCCCCAGTCGGCGTGCTGCGCCCCGGAGTTCCAGATCTTCTGGCCGTTGAGCACGTAGCTGTCACCGTCGCGCACCGCCCGGGTTTGGAGGGACGCGAGGTC
The DNA here is from genome assembly GCA_025350285.1 of Chloroflexota bacterium. GTDB lineage: Bacteria > Chloroflexota > Dehalococcoidia > Tepidiformales > Tepidiformaceae > JANXYE01. The sequence continues at coordinate 2,595 of JANXYE010000119.1, read as the reverse complement.
CGATCCGGCGCTCGGCTCGCTGAAAAGCTGGCACCAGCGTCCGCTTGCGTCGCGCATCGCCGGCATCCAGCGGTCCTGCTGCTCTTGCGTGCCGTACATCATCAGAGCGGGGCCGGCGAGCCAGACGCCCTGGTCGTAGGCGCCCGGCGCGCCCGCGCTGGACATCTCCTCCATGTAGACCGTCTGTGTCATGTAGCTCGCGCCCTGGCCGCCGAACGCGACCGGCCAGCCCATCGTCATCCAGTCGCGCTCGGCCAGCTTCTTGCGGAAGTTCTGAGTGAACACATCGCCACCGGGCGGCAGGTGGTCGCGGTCGTTGCGCATGTTCCAATCGTCGCGCGGCAGTTCCTTGGCGAGGAATTCGCGCAGTTCCGCGCGAAAGGCGGCGTGTTCGGGAGAGTCCTTAAACAGCATGGTGGGGAGTATACGGAGTTCCGAGTGCCGAGGTGCCGAATACCAATCCTAGCCGCGACTGGAAGGAGCGGTCTTTGCGGCCGCTCGCAGCCCGGCGCCACGACGTGCGTATGCCCACTGACGGTGCGCACGTCGCCAGAGATCACTCCGCGTTCGTCGCGGCTAGGATTGGCGTTCGTCGCGCCGCCAGCTGGCACGAACGTCAGTCCGGCTTCTCCCCCATGTCCACGAGCGCTTCGAGTGCGTGCGCCGGGTGCGAGACGAAGTCCCGCGCCTCGACGTACACGTCGCGCACGATCCCGTCGCGGTCGATGACCACCGTGGTGCGGTTGTGGAAGCCCATCGCTTCGTTGAGCGCGCCATAGTCGCGCCCCACCTGGTTCTTCGGCCAGTCCGAGAGCAAGGGGAATTCGAGCCCGAGCTTCTGCTGGAACTCACCGGCGGCCGCGAACGAATCGACGCTGATGCCCAGAACCTGGGCATTGGCCCTCACGAACGAATCAGTAAACGTCCGGAAGGCCGTCATCTCGCTCGTTCAGCCACCGGTAAACGCGAGCGGGTAGAAGGCCAGCACGAGATGCTTGCCGGGAAACGAATCCTGGGTCACTGACTGGCGGGTGCCATCCATCAGGGTGAACGGCGGTGCGGGTTGTCCAATTTCAATTGCCATGCGCGCAGCCTACCCGCCCGGCGGCCCGCGCGGCTACACCCTCGTAGCATGGGCTGCCTCCGATCGTTCGGCTGCGGGCTCTCTGGAGAGTCCGCTCCGTATCCGTCAACCAATGTTCGTGAATAGTAGCATTTGTTCCAGTCGGTGGGGAGTCACCAGGGGGCGGCCTTGTTAGCCCCACCCCGCTCTTCCGAACTCGCGGGTTTCGCGATCGACGAATCTTGGCTCCGTGATTCCCCATGCATTTACGAGTTGTCCGCAAAGCGACTTGGCGACTGAGTCGAGGCAATCCGGCGAAAGGTCCTGGACTTCTCGTGTGAGCAGCAGCGCATCCTCTTGAAGACGCTGACTGTCAGACCAGTTCTCGAAGCGCCCCCATCCCTCGGCGAATTGCGCGAGCGCCGCTCCCTTAGTGTGGGGTACGGCGACGGAGATCTCCCATGGCCCTTCAATTCGGGGGTAGCGTCCCAACGCGGCGCTTCCGAAGTCAAGCGCTGTGACGAGGTACTGGACCAGGGATGTCAACGAAAGGATTGTCACCTCCGCTGGGCCGGTATAACTTACGCCGGACCCCTCGACCGCTGCGTCGATGGTCCCGCTCCTCGTGAGCGCCAAGTAGCGCCGCCATGAACTGTCGCCTTTCACGCTGGCGACGCACGCGGCTTCGACGGTAGCTCGAACCTCCCCAGCGTAGACATTGCGCCACGATCCGGAAGGAGCCAAGGCGCGGAACCATTCCCAGAAGGCTTCATCGAAGTCGAGCGCATGCGTCGCCGGGTCGCGCGGCTGAATCAGTACACGGATACCGACGTGCTCAATTCGTGCAGCCGTCCGTGCGCTCCCAAATTTCCTTTCGCCGGGATCGATCATGGCGTACGCGTTGCGGGAGGCCCTCCAACGGGAACGCTGTGCATCGATCAATAAGGAGTCGGTCTCAGTCATGGCGTCGTTTCTCTCGACGCAGAAGGGCCGTTAATTCGTCGGCTAGCGGCCTGGCTCCCATGCGCATCGCAGACCGCGTCAGGACCTCTTGGGGCGGCGAAAAGGTCATAGAGTCCGACCCAGTTCCCACGGTGCCGCTTCCTCCGTCCTTTGCGTATTCGGCTTCGCTGCGCCAAGGGGTCCAGCCGCACCCGAGCAGCGCAACTTGCAGAACGACTCCCGTGAGGCGCTCGCTTGGGTCGAGGTCATCCAAGACGCGTCCGGCTGTAACGATTCCCGCGACAATCTTCCGATGGATGTCCTCTTCCACCAGGGCAGGAATCACGGCCCGGTCGCGCTGAAACTCTGCTCTCGCGGCGACGCTAATGTCACACTGCTGGCTAACCGAGACCGATGGTCCGTCGGCCTGTTCGAGCGTCAGGACCAGCCCGGATCGATGAGGCTCCACGCCTCCGATCTCACGGAAAACTCCGCCCGCGACCCCGAGATCAAACAGGCGCTCCACCATGGCTTCAGAATCGAAGGCGAGTGCTGGAACGACTCGCTGCGTCGGGCCGGCAGCGAGAAGA
>JANXYE010000115.1 GCA_025350285.1 Chloroflexota bacterium | reverse complement strand
AGACGCTCCATGGCGGCCGCCCAGACGGCCGGGTCCCGGTCCGCCTTCCAGGCCTTGAGGCGCGCGAGATGGCGCCGCTCGCCATCCGGGTCGAACGAGAGGATCGGAATGTCCGACGGCTCCTTCATGACGTATTCGTTGACGCCGACGACGGTGCGGTCGTGCGTCTCGATTTCGCGCTGAAAGCGTGCCGAAGCCTCGGCGATCTCTTTTTGGAAGAAGCCGCGTTCGATGGCCGGGATGACGCCGCCGAGGGCCTCTATCTCGGTGAAGTACTTCAGCACGTCGCGTTCCATGTCCGAAGTCAGCTTCTCAACGAAATAGGAACCGCCGAGCGGATCGACGGTGTTCACGACGCCGCTCTCGTGGAGGATGACCTGCTGCGTGCGCACGGCCAGACGGGCCGCTTTTTCGCTTGGGAGAGCGATCGCTTCGTCCATCGCATCGGTATGAAGCGATTGTGTTCCGCCCATGACGGCGGCGAGCGCCTGGATAGCGACGCGCACGAGGTTTACTTCCGGCTGCGACTCCGTGAGTGAGACGCCGGCCGTCTGCGTATGGAAGCGCATCAGCCAGCTGCGCGGGTTCTTCGCCCCGAACGTTTCGCGCATGAGGCGCGCCCAGATGCGCCGGCTCGCGCGGAACTTCGCCACCTCTTCGAAGAAGTCGTTGTGGCTGTTGAAGAAGAAGCTGATGCGTCCCGCGAAGGAGTCGATATCAAGCCCGCGTGCGAGCCCCCACTTCACATATTCCACACCATTGGCGAGCGTGAAGGCGAGTTCCTGCGCCGCCGTCGAGCCCGCTTCGCGAATGTGGTAGCCGCTCACGCTGACGGCGTTCCAGAGCGGCATCTCGTTGGCCGAAAACTCGATCGTATCGGTCACCAGCCGCATCGACTCCTTGGGCGGGTAGATGTACTCGTTCTGGGCGATGAATTCCTTGAGGATGTCATTCTGGAGCGTCCCGGAGAGCTTCGCGCGGGGGATGCCGCGCTTCTCCGCGGCGGCGATGAAGAGCGCCCAGACGACGGGCGCCGGGCTGTTAATCGTCATCGACGTCGTGATCTTGTCGAGCGGCAGGTCGCGCAGGAGGATTTCCATGTCGGCCAGGGAATCGATTGCGACGCCGCAGCTGCCGAACTCGCCCTCGGCCCACTTCTCGTCGTGGTCGTAGCCCATCAAGGTGGGCATATCGAAGGCGACGGAGAGCCCGTTGTTGCCCGCGGCCAGCAGGTCCTTGTAGCGCTGGTTCGTCTCTTCGGCCGAGCCGAAGCCGCTGAACATGCGGATTGTCCAGGGCTTGCCCCGGTAGCCCGTCTTGTGCACGCCGCGCGTGAAGGGGTACGAACCGGGGAGGTTGATGTCCCTCTCGTAGTCGATGCCTTCGAGGTCTGTGGCGTCGTACAGGCGGTCGATCTCGCGGCTGGAAACGGTCATCCAGGGCCCGGCGAGTTCCTTGCCTTCCTGGACGGCGGACTCGTCGTATTCGGCTCGAAGTGCGCGCACGCGCTCCATGTTTTCGTTCGCCACGGGTGTGCTCCTGGGAGGGGTATCGGGATGGGGCCAGTGTATCGTGTCCGCGAGATCAGCGCGCGCTTTCTGGCCGCCCGGCCAGCGTTCCGTAGAGTGCGACGTGCCGCCGCGCGATCTGCTCCCAGCCTGAACGGCGGGCATGCGCGGCCCCGGCCAGCGAGAGCCTCCGCCATTCTGGTTCGTTGGAGAGGACGTCGCTCAGGGCCTGGAGGAGCCCGGCGGCGAGGTCACCGTTCATCGGGCGCGCCAGCCGCACGGCCTCGGCGAGCGAGGGTGGGCACTGCGGCCCGGGCGTCGTGATCACCGGCGTTTCGGCGGTAAGGCAGGCGAGGAGCGAACCTCGCCGCTCCGATGCACCGTCCGGGAAGGGCAGCAGTGCGACGCTGGCGCGGCCCAACGCCCGAGCCGCCGCTTCCCGGTCCAGTTCTCCGGGCCACTCGATGGGTAGCCCCGCCGCTGAGGCGCGGAGGCGTTCGGCGTAGCCCCCGTCGCTGCGCGGCGCCTGGCCGATGACCTGGAAGCGGAGCCCGAGCCCGCCGGCCCGCCGCGCCAGGCGGGCTACGGCGATAACGTCTTCGAGCCCCTTTTGTGGACGCACCAGACCGAAGGTGACGACGAGCCCGGGCTCGCGCGTTGGCGCTGGGCGGGCCGGGATGTTCGACCCGATAGGGATGACGCTCGAGCGTCCGTGCATCCAGCTGGCCCAGCGCAAGGCATGGTCGCGCTCGAACTCCGTGGTGAACACGAGGTGGCGCGTGCGCAGCATAAACGGGCCGAGCGAAACCTTGCCCCAGAGCGTCCCGTAGGAGCTGCCACCGTGGGTCGTGACCACGCCGGGCGAGAGGTTCGCGAGGATCTGGGGCACGTAACTTCGTCCGGGAAAGACGATTGGATGCTGCAGGTGCACGACGTCGGGGCGCAGCCGCCGAAGCGCTCGGCGAAGGTCCTGAAGGCCGGCCAACCCCCAACGTCGCGCGACCAGGGGCGCCACGTCGATACCCTGGGCGGCGATTGCCGGCATCAGTTGGCTCATGTAGTCAACGATCCCGTTGACGCCCTCCGGCTCATCGAGCGTCAGCATGGCAACGCGGATCGGTCGCATACGGTTCAGTCTAACCGGCGGATGGCGGGGCTCAGCAAGGCGAGCAGCGGGAGCAAGCACATGGCCGTCCCGGCGAGCACCAGGGTCTCGCGCGCCCCAAGTGACGGGGTCAGCACCCCCGCCACAATCAGCCCGACCGGAAGCAGCCCGAATGACCCGACGTAGTCGATTGCGGCGACGCGCCCGAGTTTTTCTCCGGAGACCATCTCCTGGAGCGTGCCAATCCAGATGAGTTCGAAGACGATAAGGCCGGCGCCGCCAAGGAAGGCCGCCGCCCACCACAGCCCGATTGGCCCGTTCGCCGCGAACACAAGGAGCATCACTCCGTTGGTGATCAGCGCGGTATAGGCGATAACACCCCGGCGCCGAAGCTTGCCCAGCGAGCTGAACACGAGCGCGACTAGTACAGACCCGGCCGCGCCGGCTGAGAGGAGAATGCCGAGGGAGAGCGCCCCTTCCAACCGCACCTCCCGAATGAGGTAAGGGACGGTGACCCGCATTGGACCGGCGAGGGTGAAGTTGGCGAGGCTCGCCAGGACGATCGTCACCCAGAGCCAGGGCTGGCCGGCGACCGTGCGCAGGCCGTCCCCGAGGTCGGCGAGGAGGCTCGATCCTTCGCCTCCCCGTGGTATGCGGATGTGCAGGTGACTGAGCCAGAAGAGGCTCACGGCGGACATGGCGAAGGTAATCGCGTTCAGGGCGAAGCCGAGTTCGGAGCCGCCGACGGCGATGCAGAGGGCGCCGATGGTCGGCCCGAGGATCTGCCCAAACTGGCCGCTCAAGGTCGTCAGGGAGTTCGCCTGGACGAGCCGCTCGGAGGGCGTGATCTCGGGCACGATGGCGACGTAGGCCGGTTGGAAGAACGCCTGGCAGCAGCCGGCGGCGGCGCTCAACAGGTAGACCTCCCAGAGCGCGAGTTCGCCGCTTGCCGCTCCCGCGGCGAAGGCGAGGTTGATGGCCGTGCGGGCTACGTCCGCGGCGAGCATGACGCGAAGCCTCGGCAGCCGATCGACGATCACGCCGCCGAAGAGCCCCAGCGCGACCGCCGGGGCGACGTTCGCGAGGAGCACGTAGCTCATGGTCTCGGGCGAGCCCGTTTCGCCGAGCACCCACCAGGCGAGAGCGACGGTGTAGATGGTGTCGCCCAGGCGGGAGAGCGTCTGGCCGGCCCAGAGCAGGGCGAACGGCCGGTAGCGGAGTGCGGAGAAGACGTTCTTCGAAGGCGGGGGCGTCATGGGGCCAGGGGCTCCGTTGGCGTCAGCATTTGGCGCCGTCCCCGCCGGGAACGCCCCGCGCGAGACTACCACACCGGCTGGCTTCGCAGACTCGCCCGCCGGTCCGGCCGGTTCCGGCAACCCGGCGCGTCGGTTACTCTGGGTGTATGGCGAAAGACGAGTCGTTCGATATCACCACCGGCTGCGACCTCCAGGAAGTCGATAACGCCGTCAACCAGGCGCGCAAGGAGTTCGGCAATCGCTTCGACTTCAAGAATGTGCTGGTCGAGATCACCTACGACCGGACGGCCGCGACGATCGGCATTCACACGGCTGACGAGTACAAAGTGGATGCGATCTGGGAAGTGCTCCAGCAGAGGCTCGTAGCGCGCGAGGTTCCCCTGAAGAACATCAAGCGCGGCGAGATCGAGAAGGCTGGCCAGAGCACCGTCCGCCAGGAGCTGACGCTCACGCAGGGTATCGAGACGGACCTTGCGAAGAAGATCGTGCGGTTCATCAAAGAGCAGAAGTTCAAGAAGACGAGCGCCCAGGTGCAGGGCGACGCCGTGCGCGTGAGCAGCCCGACACGTGACGAGTTACAGGGCGTGATTGCGGCCGTGAAGGGCGAGGACTGGGGCATCGAGCTGAAGTTCGGGAACTACCGGTAGCGCCCCACGTCAAGCGTTGGCGAAGGGCACGACCAGCGACGCTCTTATCAGTGCGTCGCGGGTGACGAGGGGAACGTTGTGGGCCAACGAGGTGGCTGCGATGATTTCGTCGGCCGGGTCGCTTCGGAAGTCCAGCCGCCGGAGATGCCGGCAGACGTTCGGCGTGATCGGCCAGATGTGGAATCGTTCCAGATCTCGCATGAACTGAGGGTCGTCCACGTCCAGCGCGATGCGTCCGAATCGCACCAACTCGTAGATCTCCCAGATCACGATCGCCGAAATTCCCCAAG
>JANXYE010000100.1 GCA_025350285.1 Chloroflexota bacterium | reverse complement strand
GGATTCGCTGCCGGAGGGAGCGAGGCTGGCGTTCCGGGCCTATCGGGCGCTGTACGAGACGTTCGAACCGGCTGATGCGAAGTACATCCAATTGCACCGGGGCCACCTGGTGTACGTGCGTTCGGAGGAGGCGCCCTTCGTGACGGCGGACCTTATCCGGCGCTCGACGTTCACCGCCTCGGCGGGTGAGCTGCGCGACCGGCTGCGGGCGCTGGCGGCGGCCGGGTACACGCAGTTCACGGTCCAGTTGGTGCACGGTCATGAGCACGCAATCGAAGACTGGGCGCGGCTCTTCGAGGTGGTGTGAGGCTCGGCCTCTGGCGGGGTCCCGGCCGGAGCGCCGCTCCGTCTCCGTCGCGGTACCGATACGTGTGGCGAGCGGCCGGAGGTCGTGGGGGAGCAACTTCACCGCACCGCTACCCGAAGGGGTGATCCAGCAGGTTAGAAGTTGGGGTGGATAGTGCCGTTGTTGGTGAGGGCGACGAACACGACGATGAGCACGAGTTCGACCGTCAGGGCGAGCCCGACGGCGCCCGCCCAGGCCAGCTGGGCCATCCCCCGGCTGGCGAACACGGGGATGCCGAAGATGATCGACGATCCCAAGAAGATGACCATGCCAACGACGCCTGCATCGTTGGCGCTCATGAGGAAGGGCAGGACGGTTGCGAACATCGGTACTCCGCCGGGGCAACTGGACTTCCCGGGGAAGCCCCGGACGGGCCGATAATACCGGCTTCCGCGCTTAGGGCGAACCACTCCGCCCGCGGTAGTCGGCGATGGCGGCGCGCAGGGCGTCGGCCGCGAGCACGCTGCAATGGACCTTGTCCTTCGGCAGCCCGCCGATGCCCTCGGCCAGCTGTTCGCGCGTCAACGCCTCGACTTCGGCCAGGGTCCAGCCCCGGATCAGTTCGCTCGCGAACGAACTGGTCGCGATGGCCGGCGGGCAACCGCGGGTGAGCCAGCGCATCTCTGTGACGCGGCCGCCTTTAACCCGGATCATGACGCGCATGCGATCCCCGCAGACGGGGTTGGCGGTTGTCGCTTCGCCGTCCGGGTCGGTCATCTCGCCCGAATTGCGAGGGTTCTGGAAGTGTTCGACCACAAGATCTGAGTAAGCGGGCACGCGACGAGTTCCGACTTCTGAGTTCTAAGTTCCGAGGAGCCCAGCGTCACTATTGTTATGACGAACGAACAGGGTCGTCAATCGGTCGGTTGTCACTGTGGCGGCGTGGGCGCGAGAATGCCCAATCCCTTCGCGAGGTCCGCGCCTTGGCACGAAACACCTTGGTCCCGGAGACCTTTGGGCCGCTCCAGGGGGTCCGGGTGCTCTCCACCGGCTCCGTTATCGCTCAGCCGTTCGCCGCCGCCCTCGCCGCCCAGATGGGCGCTGAGGTCATCCAGGTGGAAAACGCCCACAGCGAAGACACCTGGCGGGGGCTTGGCCTGAAGGTCCCGACGAAAGACGGCGGGAGCGTCGGGACCAGTTGGCTGCAGGAGCGGCGCAACGAATTCAACGTCTCGCTCGACATGAGCACGCCGGAAGGGCACGAGATCTTCCTCAAGCTCGCGGAGCGGGCGGACATCTGGATGGAAAGTTCGAAGCCCGGTTCCTACGACAAATGGGGGCTTTCGGATGAAGTGGTGCAGGCCCGAAACCCAAGGCTCGTGATCTGTCACGTCTCTGGATATGGCCAGGATGGCGACCCGCGCTACCTTCGCCGGGGGAGCTACGACATGATCGGACAGGCCTTCGGCGGCTCCATGTACCAGACTGGCTTCCCGGAAAACGCGCCGACGCGCGCGACACCCTGGACCGCCGATTATATCACGGCGCTTTACTGTCTCTCCTCCTCCCTCGCCGCTTACATCCACGCGAAGGAGACGGGCGTCGGTCAGTCAATCGACCTCGCCCAGTTCGAGGCGGTCCACTCCGTCCTCGCAGGGACAATGGTCGAGTGGTTCCAGTTGGGATCCGTCCGCGAACGCAGCGGGAACCGCTCGCCGGCCTTCCAGCCGTACGACGTGTTCGCCGCCAAGGATGGCTCGATCGTGATGGCCGCTCCCGCCGATAGCAACTACCTCAAGGTCTGCGACATGCTCGGCCTGGATGGCGCGGACCCCTACTGGATTTCGGCGCGCACAGCACTCCAAGAGGTAAGCGGCCTCGAATTCGATGCGCTTCTCCGCGGTTTCTGCGAAGAGCGCACCGTCGCCGAACTCGTTGAACAACTGAACGAGCGTGGCATTCCCTGTTCCGCGGTGCTCAACTCCGCCGACGCCGCCAACGACCCGCACTACCAGGCTCGTGGCATCCACATGGAATGGGAAGATGAGCAGGTCGGCACGATCAAGGGCACGGGTCTCGTCCCGCGCTTCTCGGAGACGCCTAGCAAGATCTGGCGAGGCACGACCGCCAGGGGCGCCGACAACCTCCGCATCTACCACGAACTCCTCGGCTACCCCGTCGCCGAGGTCGAACGGATGTCAGCCCAGGGCATCCTCTGACCACCCGGCCCGGGTGCCGCCGCCGGCCCGGCCGGGCTCGTGGAGTCGCGGCCCCCGGTGGCCGCTGGCGTAGCGGCAGCTTCTGGGCGCTCGCGCACCCCTTCACGTAGCCGCGCCACCTGTGGGCGCGAGCTGCCGAACCAGGCCCGGCGCGCCCCCGCCGTCCTCAGTACCGCGACCGAGAGGGAGCGGCGCCCAGGCCCTGCTGCAAACGCATGGCGCGAGCGTTGGCAACGAAACATGTCCGTAACACGTCCGTAATCTTTCCGACATGTCCGCGTCACCCATCCGAAACCATCCGTTCATACCGTACACAGACATGCCGTGGGGCCGGCGCGCTCGCGCCACGCGGCGCTAGTTGAAGCCTGGGGGTAGGGGATATGGAGCTCAATAGCGGCAATATCGCGTGGATGCTCACCGCGTCCGCGCTTGTGCTGTTCATGACGCCGGGCCTCGGTTTCTTTTACGGAGGCCTGACGCGCAGCAAAAACGTCCTCGCGACGATCATGCAGTCGTTCATCACCACCGGCGTGGTCGCAATCGTCTGGATCGTTGTCGGCTATTCGCTCGCCTTCGGCCCAGACTCCGGCCTCGGCCTCATCGGCAACTTCGATTGGATCGGCCTGAAAGATGTGGCCGCGGCGCCAGGCGGCCCGAACGGGGCCGTTTACGGGATCGGCATCCCGCACCTGCTCTTCATGGCATTTCAACTCATGTTCGCCATCATCACGCCAGCGCTCATCACTGGCGCGTTCGCGGAGCGGGCGAAGTTCGGACCATTTCTCATCTTCACCGCCCTCTGGTCGCTGCTGGTGTACGTGCCCGTCGCCCACTGGGTGTTCGCCTACGACGGCTGGCTCAGCG
>JANXYE010000097.1 GCA_025350285.1 Chloroflexota bacterium | reverse complement strand
CATGGCCACGAGCAAGAGAGCCGTCCATCGGACTGTGCGCGAGCGCAGAATCATCGCATCACCGGCAGCTGAGCGTCTGCCTATCCTACGCTCACGGGCGCTGCTGGGATCGTGGCTCCTGGGCGGCGGGCGGCGTCAACGCGACCGCTCCCATGAGGTCGCGGTACTGTTCGCCACTGCCTACCGCCCGGTGTACTCGGGTTTGCGTTTCTCGGCGAAGGCGCGCGGGCCTTCCTTGGCGTCTTCGGTTGCCATCAGGCGGGAGAGAAGGACGTCCTCGTAGGCGAGGCCGTGCTCCAGGGGCATATCCTGGCCGCGCAGGATTGCCTCCTTGGCCGTGCGCACGGCGAGCGGCCCGCGTTCGCAGATCATCGCGGCGATGCCGTGCGCCTTCGCCATCAACTCTTCGCGCGGGACGATGTGCGAAATCAGGCCGACCCTCATCGCGGTCTCCGCGTCCATCTGGTCGGCCGTGAGGATGAGGTAGTTCGCCCAGGCCTGGGGGATGGCCCGAGGCAGGCGCTGCGTCCCGCCGGCGCCGGGCATGATCGCCCAGCGCACTTCTGGGAGCCCGAATCGTGCCTCGGGCGTCGCGATGCGGATGTCGCAGGCGAGCGCCAGTTCGAGACCTCCGGCGAGGCAGTAGCCGTTGATCGCGGCGATGATCGGCTTGTAGATGGGCATCCGCTTGGTGAAGCCCCCGAACGGCGCCGGGCGGCCTTCGAACTGGTTCTCGCCCTGGGCCGTGGCGACGAGGTCCATGCCCGTGGAGAACGCCTTTTCGCCCACGCCGGTAAGGATAGCGACGCGCATGTCCGGGTCGTCGCGGAAATCCTCCCAGGCCTGTTGCATGTCGCGCGAGGTTTGCCCGTTGATCGCATTGAGCTGCTTTTCGCGGTTGATGGTGATAACCGCGACCGCGTCCTTCTTCTCGTAGATGATGGTCTCGAAATTCACGCGGGGTGACCTCCCTGGAAAGCGAACGAAGTGTGAGCGGAGAGCATACGCCCTCGCCCGAGAGCCGGGCCATCCGGCGGCCATTCCGCGAGCGCAAGACGAAAGTCGACGGCTCGGTGCACGAATACAGCCTGGAGCTGCTCGCGGAGGCGCCAGGCTTCGCCGCCGCGCGCTACCGGATAGCGAAGGCAGGCCCCGCGCGCGTCCCCGTCCGCATCCCGGCGGGCGCCAGCAGCGACGGCTACTTCTGGGAGGCCCGCCCGTACATCGTCTACCGGATGCGGGATCCGGACGGCCAGCTTATCGTGCACCGCTTCGACGCCGTCGCGAACGTGGTCATCGACTCCGGCGGCGTGAGCTACGACGACCTCGTGCTCGACTGGTGGGTGCTGCCGGACGGGACGGTAGTGGAGGAAGACGCGGACGAACTGGCGGCCCTCGTCGCGTCCGGCCGGATCGAATCGGCGCATGCCGAGCGCATCCTGGCGAACGGCCGGGCGGCCCAAGGCGCCGCCCAGACGATCATCGCCGAAATCGAGACTCTGGAGCGAACCCTGCCACCGGTCCTTGGCGGGAGTCGTCCTTCCCGGGAAGGACTGGCGTAGCGGAAGACTTCGGCGTTGTGGCGGCGCCGGGCCGTGTTCGGACTCTCGCGCTCCTTCGGCGGAAGGACGCGGCTACGGCAGGCCTCAGGGCGGCTGCATTTGCTGAGGTACCCCAACCCAGTACTCAGGAGTCCTCTTTACACCTGCTCGCGGAAGCGAAATACTCCGCGTCATGCGCAGGTTTTTCCGCAAGCAGCTGACGTACTTCCTCATCGGCTTCACGGTGGCGTTCATCCTCTATCTGTTCATCAGGTTCGATGCGAACGACGTGATCCTCGGTGTCGTCATCGGCGCGGCGACCGGGATCGTCCTCTGCCTGGCGATAGCAATCATGGAACGCCGCTTTCCGGACGAGGCAACGGTGGGGACGAAAAAGTAGTTCCGAGTTCCGAGTTCCGAGTTCCGAGTGGCGAGTAGCGAGTACCGAGTGGCGAGTGGCGAGTACCGAGTAGCGAGTGGCGAGTGCCGCCATCATCGTAGCCGGGGCACCTGTGGGCGCGTGGGTCCGAACCATGCGGGGCGCGCTACACGACGGTCCGTGGGGGACGCCGAAGGTGTTCCGCTACGCCAGCGGCCACAGGGGGCCGCGACTCCAGCGACCGACCGAGGCACCCAAATGGAGAAGTAGCCACCACTCGGTACTCGGAACTCGGGTCTCGGAACTAACAGAGGGGCCACCTTTCGGCGGCCCCTCTCGGTACTCGGTACTCGGAACTCGGCTCTCGCCTACGGTCCGAGGAGAATCGTCCAGTTGACGTTCGCCGTCACCGCTAGCCAGTAGGCAACGCCGTTCTGGAGGGTGGTGAAGTCGTTCGCGCCGGGGATGCTGGCCCCGTTCGGGAACCAGCCCAGCCAGCATTGCGGCTGACCACCAGTGCATCCGACGCCGTTCGGCGACCAGCGATAGATAGCCGTGACCTGGGTCGAGATGTCGTTGGTGGATGTGTTCGGCGGCGTTTCATTGCCCTTGACGGCATCGAGCGCGTCGAGGTTGTTCTTGCCGGTGTAGACGATGAGGTTCCAGGTGAAGAAGAGGTTGTAGGTGAACAGCTGGCCGGAACCGAAGCTGAAGTCGTTCTGGCTGCCGAGGACGACGTTCGAGCCGCTCGGGGTCGTGACGATGACTTCCACGAGCCCGGCGGAAACGCCGGTTGGGGCGATGGCCGTGATGCTCTGTGCGTTGTACACGGCAAAGCTGGTCGAGGCGACGCCGCCGAAGGTGACGCTCGTTGCGCCGGTGAAGTTCGACCCGGCGATGAGGACGCTCGTCCCGGCTGGGCCGCTGGCTGGCGTCAACGACGTGACGATGGGGATGACGCCGGTGTAGGTGAAGTCGTTTTGCGTGCCGGCGGTGGTGTTCGAACCGACGCTGGCGACGGTGACGATGACCTCCAC
>JANXYE010000005.1 GCA_025350285.1 Chloroflexota bacterium | reverse complement strand
CCCAACCCCGGCCGTACCGACCCGCTCTTCGCTGTCATGGCCCGCTCTCTGCCGGCAGAGGACCGAATACCCCCCGTCCTGCCCGGCTAGGCACGAGCCCATGGCGGTCCGCGTCGGCATTCGAATCACGGAGCCTAGGTTTGGTGTTCCGGCCATGAATAGTTAAGATCCCCGCGTGTCCCCGCCCGCCGCCGCAGAAGCCCCGAGACCCTTTGCCGAGGCCCTCGAACCACGCCAACGCTGGCTTCTCCTCGGCAGCCTCATGCTCACGCTCTTCATCGGCGCCCTGGACCAGACCGTCGTCAGTACCGCCCTCCCCAAGATCGTCGCCGACCTTGAAGGCTTCTCCCTCATCTCGTGGCTCTTCACCTCATACCTGCTCACCTCCACCGTCATCGTCCCGCTCATCGGGAAGCTCGGCGACCTCTACGGGCGCCGCCTCTTCCTCGTCGGCGGGGTCCTGATCTTCATCGTTGCCTCTGGAGCATGCGGAGCGGCCCCAACCATGGGGTCGCTCATCGTCTTCCGCGCCGTCCAGGGCCTTGGCGGCGGGATCATCTTCGCCTCTGTCTTCGCGACCCTTGGCGATGCCTTCTCGCCCATGGAGCGCGGCAAGTACGTTGGCCTCTTCACCGGTACCTTCAGCCTCGCCAGCCTCCTTGGCCCCACCCTCGGCGGCCTCCTCACCGACGGCTACGGCTGGCGCATGATCTTCTACATCAACATCCCCATCGGCCTCATCGCGATGCCCGCGATCTGGTTCAACCTCCCCGCCAGGACCGCGCAGCGAAAGGTGAAGCTCGACTTTCTGGGCGCGGCGCTCCTCGCGGCGGCGACCGTCGCCCTCCTCCTTGCCCTCGTTTGGGGTGGCGCTAAGTTCGCCTGGGGCTCGTTCGAAATCGTTGGCCTGTTTGGCGCCTCCGCGCTCGGCGTCGCCCTCTTCATCCTCCAGGAGTGGAAGCACCCCGAACCGATCCTTCCGCTCGCGCTCTTCAAGAACCGCATTTTCTTGCTCTCGAACCTCGTCGTTTTCACCTTCGGGATGGGCGTGTTCGGCTCCTTCCAGTATCTCGGGACGTTCGTGCAGGTGGCCCTCGGCGCCTCGGCGACCACCTCCGGCATCATCTCCACGCCACAGAGCGCCGCCACCCTCGTCTCCAGCATCATTGGCGGCCAGATCATCAGCCGTTTCGGCCGCTATAAGTGGCAGACGGTCTTCGGCACGTTCCTCATTGCTCTCGCCATGTTCCTGCTCCGCACCCTCGATGTAGACACGCCGAAGTGGCACATCAGCGCCTTCGTCGTCATCCTCGGGCTCGGCTTCGGACTCGTCCTGCCGACGATGTCGCTCATCGTTCAAAACGCCGTGTCGCCTCAGTTCATCGGCGTCGCGACCAGTTCAAGCCAGTTCTTCCGCCAGATCGGGAGTGTGCTCGGCGTCGCCATCTTCGGTGCTGTGCTCGCGAATTCCTATAGCGACGAATTCGCGACCCGGTTCACTGAGGCCGATCGCGCTCTCGTTGGCCCGGCGATCGTGACCCAGCTCGAAGACCCAACGATTCGACTCAACGAACGCCAATTCAAGCTGCTTGAGCAAACGGTCACCGCCCTCCCCGGCGGCTCTGATGTCCTTGTTCGCGCGAAGGCAGCCCAGGGCAGCTCGATAGCCTCCGCCACTCGCCTTATCTACACCGGCGCGTTCATCGCCTGCATCCTCTCGATCGTCTTCGCCTTCGCCATTAAGGACATCCCCCTCCGCCGCTCCAAAGCGGCCGGGCCTGGGGCGAAAGCGCCCGCCCCGGTGCCTCCGGCCGCGGCCGAAGCCAGCCCCGGCGGGGGCTCCGCGTGAACGCGGCGGCGAACCCTCACGCGCTCGGGTAGACTCCGCCGATGTCAGCTATCTCCCCGCCCCGCCCGCCCATCTTTCACGGCTGGGTTATCGTCAGCGCGGTCTTTGCCGTGCTCTTCGTCGGGTTCGGCGCGGCCTACTCGTTCGCCGCCTTCTTCACTTCTCTGCGCGACGAGTTTGCGGCGACCCGTGGCGACGTGTCACTCGTCTTCGCCATCACCGGCTTCCTCTACTTCGGCCTCGGCGCTCTTACCGGGCCGCTTGCCGACCGGATCGGCCCGCGGCGCGTGGTGCTCACCGGCGTGCTGCTGATAGCGGCCGGCCTCCTCCTCGCGAGCGCCGCCCAGGCCCTCTGGCAGATCTATGTCACCTACAGCCTCGGTGTAGGGGTTGGTGTGGGCCTCGCCTACGTCCCCGCCGTCGGCGCCGTGCAACGCTGGTTTTCCCGCCGGCGGGGGTTCGCGTCGGGTATGGCGGTCGCTGGCATCGGCGCTGGCACACTCGTCCTCCCGCTCGCCTGCGCCGGACTCATTGATTGGCTCGGCTGGCGCGCCACCTACGCGATCCTCGCCGCCGCCGTCCTCACGACTGGCGTGCCCGCGGCGCTCCTCCTGGAGCACTCACCGCAGCGCCGCGGCCTTCGCCCCGACGGCGAGCCTGAGCCAGCCGGAGCCTCCGCGGCAGTCACCCCTGGCTTCTCCCTCCGCGGAGCCGTTCGGGCACGGCCGTTCTGGCTGCTCTACGGCGCCTGCATGGCCACCAGCCTCGGGCTCTTCATCCCCTTTGCCCACCTCGCCCCTTACGCCCGCGACCACGGACTGTCGAGCGGCTTCGGCGCCCTCCTCATCGGACTCATCGGCGTTGGCAGCACCGTTGGCCGCCTCGTGCTCGGCGGCTCAGCAGACCGTATCGGCCGCCGCCAGGCCCTCGCCGGCACGTTCGCGGCGATGGGCCTCGCCCTCCTCGGCTGGCTCGCCGCCGAGGACGCCTGGTCGCTGGCCATCTTCGCCCTCGTTTTCGGCGCCGCTTATGGCGGATTCGTTGCCCTCGTCCCGGCCCTCGCGACCGA
>JANXYE010000076.1 GCA_025350285.1 Chloroflexota bacterium | reverse complement strand
TGCCGGTCCGAACGGGTAGCACGAGGCATTCCAGTCTTGTGAGTTCCGAGGCGAGCAGCGTGATTTCCGCGGCCGGGTGTATGGCCCGTTCAACACGCTCCGCCCACGGCTGGCGCTCCTCAACCCGATAGATGGCTGGCGCCGCATCGAGATAGGCGCGAATCAATCGTCGTCCCATTCGTCGCGCATCGCGCGAAGTTCAGCGTCGATCTCTTCTTTTGTGCGATCCGTGCCGGTCCAGCCCTCTCTCCTCCATTGGTCGAAGAGCGCGAGGAGGGCACCGCCGTTACCGGTTGCAAGTACTTCTGCGGCAACTGGGGTGACCGTCACCTCGACGTCGCCGGTCGCCATCTCGGCCGGGAGGTCGATGACGAGGCGACGGTCGCCGGAGACGGTGCCGCGGGCGGTGTAGGTCACGCCTTCATCGTAGCAGGTCTGGGAGCGGCCTTGCCCGCGGCGAAGCGTCCCGTAAGATCGCCGGCTATGGCGAACGAACGACCCCTGGAAGGATTGCGCGTCATCGAATGCGCGGGATGGACCGGCGCATTCGCCGGCAAGTTGCTGGCCGATGGCGGGGCGGATGTCGTGCGGATTGTGCCGCCCTCTGGAGATCCGCTCGCGAGTGAGCCGCCGTTCTTTGGCGAGACGGGCGTTTCGATCCAGGAGACCTGGTATAACCTCGGAAAGCGCGTGGTCCTGCTCGACCTGACCGAGGCCAACGGGCGAGCGGAGCTTTGGCGGTTGGCGGCGGGAGCGGACGTCCTGCTTGAGGATTGGCTGGCCGGGAGCGAACCGCTGACGACAGAACAGCTCGCGGCGAACGGGCGGTTGGCGCGGGTTTCGGCGACCCACAACGGCCGGGAGGTTGCGCCGGTCGTGGCGAACGACCTTGTTGCGAACGCGCTCTCTGGGGCGGCTTCGGTGACAGGCGACTCGGACACGCCTCCGCTGACGGGTTACGGGAACCAGAGCTATCACACGGCGGGCTTTTACGCCGCGATTTGTGCGCTGGCGGCGGCGCGGAGCGCGCGGCTGACGGGCCGAAGTTCGCATGTGGACATGTCCTGTCACGAGGCGCTGGCATCGTGCACGGAGCAGATGTTGATGCAGTGGTTCTTCCCCGGAGCCTCAGATTCGGGCCAGATCGCGCCGAGGCAGGGAGCCCTGCACTGGAGTGGGGCCTATGGGGTGTACCCGGATAGGGACGGGACGGGGATGCACGTCACGGCGGCCCTTCGCTTTATGGAGGAGGTCCTCCCGTGGATGGTGCGGGACGGGGCCGCGCAGGAGCTGACGAACAACGAGCGGTTCCCGACCTTCCTCTCGATTGTGCAGGCGCTGCCGTACGTAATGGAGTGCATGAAGGACTGGGTGGCGGGGAAATCAGCAAACGAGATGTTCTTCGAAGCGCAGGAACGGCGCCTGCCGTGGGGGCCGGCGGTCGAGATCCCGGCGGTGGCCGCGAGCCCGCAGGTAGCGGCGCGAGGTTTCTTCGCCGAGCGGGAGGTGCCGGGCGTGGGCGTGGCGCCGCTGCCGTTGCGGTTCTTCCGCACGGACGCTGATGGCGCAGACCCGCGGGCGGCGACGCGTGTGACGGTGCGGGACCTGGACTGGACGCCACGAGAGGGGGCCAAGGACAAAGCGACGACGAGCGTGCCAGGCGTGCCGGGGAGGCCGCTCGACGGCGTGCGGATCCTCGACTTTACCCATGTGTTGGCCGGGCCGTTCGGCACGCGGGCGCTGGCGGACCTCGGAGCGGATGTTCTGAAGATGAACAGCCAATCGCGGGCGAGCGGAGCGAACAACCCGGGCCACCCGTATTACGTTTCGTGGAACCGCAACAAGCGCAGCTTGATGGTGGATATGGGTCAGGAACGCGGCCGGGCGCTGGCGAGAGATATCGCGGCGAAGTGTGACGCGATCACGGAAAACTTCAGCGCGGGGGTCATCCAGCGCTGGGGGATGGACCGGGCTTCGCTGGCCGAGGTGAACCCGAAGGTGACCGTCGTCTCGATGGGCGGGATGGGGCAGAGCGGGCCGTGGAAGGACTTCGTGACCTTCGCGCCAACGATTCACGCACTCACGGGGCTGACGGCGATGACGACCTTCCCGGACCGCCAGATCATCGGCTACGGATTTTCGCTGACGGACCACTTGAGCGGGCTGGCGGGGGCGGTGGCGGTACTCGAGGGGATCGAGCACGCGGCGCGGACGGGCCAGGGGCTGGAAGTCGATCTCTCGCAGTACGAACTCGGGCTTGCCCTAATGGCGCCGGGGATAGTGGAGCACCTCGTCAATGGCGTCACGCCTGTCCCGGCGGGGAACCGGCACCCGTTCGGGGCGTGGGCGCCGCACAACATCTACCGGGCCTCCGGCGGGGACAAATGGGTGGCGATTGCGGTGCGGGGCGACGCGGACTGGGAGCGTCTCTGTGGCGCAATGGGACGGCCCGAACTCGCTGCTGACATCCGCTTCGCGACGCACGAGGCGCGCGTGAAGCACGAGGACGAACTGGACGCCGCCGTTGCGGACTGGTGCCAGGCGCGCGACCGGTACGCGGTCATGGAGGCCTGCCAGGCGGCCGGAATCGCGGCGGGGGCGGTACAGGACGCTCGCGACCTGACGGAAGCCGACGCGGCCCTTGCGGCGCGGGAGTTCTTCGGGTGGGCGGAGGCGTCCGGGGGCACGGAGGGGCATGGGATCGACCGGTTCCCGGCTCTGTTCGATGGGGTGCGGCCGGGAGTGTACCGGGCTGCGCACCAGCTCGGCGCGGACACGTTCGAGGTGCTTTCGGACGTGCTTGGAATTGGCGACGACGAGATTGCGGACCTGATGGCGTGCGGTGTGCTGAGCTGATGGCGGGGCGTTCGCGGGGCGGGCGGGCTCTCTGCTACGCTGGCAGGCGCATTAACGGCGGGCGTCGCGCCCGCCACACTGGAACCATGGAGGGGATGTGAGCCTTCGCCTGTATTCGACCCTTGGCCGCGAAACGCGGGAGTTTACGACCGTGGCGCCGGGCGAAGCTCGCATGTACGTCTGCGGTGTGACGCCGTACGACGTGACGCACCTGGGCCACGCCTTTTCTTACGTGCAGTTCGACACGCTTCGGCGGTATCTGAGTTCGATCGGCTACCGGGTGCGGTACGTGCAGAACGTGACGGACATCGACGACGACATGATCATGGTCTCGCGGCGGCAGGGCGGGCGGCCCATCCCGGAAATCCGCGACGAGAACGACCGCATTTTTCGGAACGACCTGGACCGGCTCAATGTGCTGCGGCCGAACGCGTACCCCTTCGCGACCGAACACATCCCGGAGATCATTGAGCACACGGCGAAGCTAATCGAGTGCGGGCACGCGTACGTGGTGGACGGGGACGTGTTCTTCGAGGCGCGGACGTTCGAGCGATATGGGCAGCTGAACGGCGTCACGCTGGAGGAACTGGAGCAGCGCGAGAACCCGGAATCGAAGCGCGCCGAAAAGAAGCGCGGCAAACTCGACTTCCTGCTCTGGCAGATTGTGGACGCGGGCGACCCGAGTTGGCCGAGTCCGTGGGGACCGGGGCGTCCAGGCTGGAGTATCGAGTGCACGGCGATGTCCGTGGCCCACCTGGGGCCGCGGATCGACATCCACGGCGGGGGGAGCGACCTGCGCTTTCCGCATCACGAAAACGAGATCGCGCAGGCGGAGTGTTCGACGGGCGACGCGCCGTTTTCGGGCTTCTGGATGCACAACGGGATGCTCAAGCTCGAGGGCGTGAAGATGAGCAAGTCCCTTGGGAACCTGGTGCTGGCGCGGAACCTGATGCAGGAGTTCGAGCCGGACCAGCTGCGGCTCTACCTGCTGAGCCACCACTACCGGGCAGACGCGGACTACTACCACGGGGACCTGGAGCAGCTTGGCGAGCGGTACGGACGGCTGAAGCTGGCCAGCTCCCAGGGTGAGGGTGCGGCGGCCGCGGCGGGCGGCGGGCACGCGCTGGTGGTGGAGTTCCGGGAGACCATCGACGACGATTTCGACGCGCCCGGGGCGATCGACGTGCTGGATGGGGCGGCATCGCGGCTGCTGGCCGGCGCCGGTAGCGATGGGGAGGGGGAGGCGCTGCGCGAGTGCCTGGCCGTCCTGGGGTTCGCGTTTGCGGGAGCGAAGGGACCGGCCTCCGGTTACCTGGGTTCGACCCTGTAGGCGACGACGGCCACGCAAGGAGCCGGGCGGCTCTGTCCGCCCTATCGTCGCACTACACCGGACGCTGCGAGAGATCTCCGTGACGACCGTGCGAGCCCAAGAGACCATTCGCCGGTAGGGCAGACGGAGCGTGCCCGGCTCCTATGGAGAGATGGATTACTCGCCGAGCGCCACTACGCCCGCCGCGGCGAGTTCCGCGATCCGCTCAGATGGCACGCCGATGGCGGCGAGCGCTCCCTCGGTGAAGTTCCCCAGCGCTGGTGGCGGAGCGCCCGTTCGCCCGGGCGTCTCGCTCAGCTGGATGTGCAACCCGACGACCTTCGTGGGGCCGAAGGTGGGGTGATCCTGTTCGACGATGTAGTTGTTGGCGGCGATTTGCTCGCTGCTGGCGAGGTCTTCGTAGCTCTGGACGAGGGCGGCGGGATGGTCGTGTTCGTTGAGGCGGGCCAGCCAATGGGCGGCGGGGGCGGAACGGAAGGCAGCTTCGACGAGCGGTTCGAGCTCCGTGCGGTTGGCCCAACGGCCCCAGCCACGGGCGAAACGCGGATCGTTTTCGAGGTGGTCGAGGTTGAGGGCGCGAGCCATGCGCGGCCAGAACTTCTGATCGATGCCGACGACCATGACCCAGCGGCCGTCGGCGCATTCGTAGTGGCCCACGGTCGGCGACGCGCGGAATTCGCGCTGACGGTGGACGCCCGTGTGCAGCGTGTGCTGGATTTCGGGCGCCTGGAGAGCGAGTTGGGTGCCGAGGAGGGAGACTTCCACTTTCTGGCCGAGGCCGGTGCGTTCGCGCGCGAAGAGGGCCGTCATGATGCCGAAGGCGAGGTTCATGGCGCCGGACTGATCGGCGATGCCGGGAACGGGGATTTCGGGACGGGCGCCTGGCCCTCCGCCGGCATGCTGGGCGAAGCCGCTGTAGGCCTGGGCAACCTGGTCGAACGACGGTTGACGGGCCATTGGGCCCTTCGTCCCCCAGCCCGTGGCCTGCGCGTAGATGAGCTTGCCATTACGCGCGCGCAAGGCGTCGTAGCTGAGGCCCCAGGCGTCCATCGTGCCGGGCCGGAAGTTCTCAACGACGACGTCGCAGAGTTCGGCGAGGCGGAGAGCGAGTTCGACGCCCTCGGGCTTACGGAGGTCGATGGCGACAGATTTCTTGCCGCGATTAAGCGCTTCCCAGAAGCCGGTGAAGCCATCCGGATCGCGCCAGAGGCGGCGGCCGTAGTCGCCGCTGTTGGGTTCTTCGACCTTCCAGACTTCGGCGCCCATATCGCCGAGCATGACGGTTGCGTAGGGGCCCTGCTGATAGCGGGTAAAGTCGAGGACGCGGATGCCATCGAGCGGTGCGGTCATGGTCGGGGAGTTTACCGTACAGGGACGAAGAGCGGGGGCCGGAAAGCGTCGCAAAGCGGCGAGAAAGTAGCGGGGGATACAGTCTGCCTGCAACTCTGTCACCACCGAACAGACCGCCGATATTCAGAGGAGATGGAGAATACTCGCGCGCGCACTACGGCGGTCGAGTGGTATATCGCGCTCGTCTTTGCCCTGGGCGCTGGCCTGTTTACGGTTTCGTTCTTCCTTGAACCGGTGGATGAGCCGGGCGGGCTGCTGCTCGTGTTGGCCCTGGCGGCGGTGAGCGAATGGCTCTCGGTTCACCTCCAGCGGGAGGGGCGACTCTCGCTCGGATCGGTCGCAATCGTGTTCGCGGGGCTTAGTTTCGGGCCTCCCGGCGCGGCGCTCGTGGTGGCCGCGATAGCGCTCGTCGGATGGGCGTTCTT
This sequence comes from Chloroflexota bacterium, assembly GCA_025350285.1. Taxonomy (GTDB): domain Bacteria; phylum Chloroflexota; class Dehalococcoidia; order Tepidiformales; family Tepidiformaceae; genus JANXYE01. Next base: position 261 of record JANXYE010000076.1, on the reverse strand, counting down.
TTCACGAAGAGAGACACGGCGCCTGCTGTTCAACTTTGGGCAGCTCAACATCGCAGGGTTCGCGGCGGGGAGCTTTGCGTTGGTGCTGGGGCGTGAATTTGTCGCTGACAATCCGGCCGTCGTGCTCGCGGCGGGGTTGTTCGGCGGGCTGGCCGTGTACGTAATCACGAGCACGGCGGTGGCGACCGTGCTCTCGCTGACGTCGGAGGCGTCTGTTGCGTCGGTCTACCGGACGAACTTCCTGTGGCTGTTCCCGCACTA
>JANXYE010000647.1 GCA_025350285.1 Chloroflexota bacterium | reverse complement strand
GCTGCGATGATCGACGCCCAGAGGTGCAACTGCACCGGCTTCGCATCGAACGGCCAGATGTTCGTCACCGTGTAGTAGTAGTGAAAGAGCATATAAAGCCCGCTGAAGTACAGGACAAAGAAATCGAGCGCGAGCAGTGGCGAGAGGACCCGAGGCACGAACCCCGGCGGGCCGGCCGCTTTGAACCGGGGGACCTTCAAGTAGTACCCACCGAGCCGGAACATCGTGCTCCCGTATTTCGAAATCAGGAACGGGATGGAAGCCAGGCCGACATAGAAGTGGATGAAGCGGACGGGCGTGAACCACGGCGGCAGGTTGAAGTTGAAGGTGTAGAAGAAGAAGAAGCCGCCGCTCGCAAACAGCAATGTGAGCATCACGCTCAACACGAGCCCGACCTGGGCCGTGAGGCGTGTGCTCGAATAGGGCGGCACCGAAGTGGCCATCTACTTCACCTCCGTGGGGCTGAGTTCGTCGAGGACGCGGCGCGTCGCCGCCGCCGGGCTACCGTGGCCGCGCCGGCGTAGGGCATCGAGGGAAGGCCCGTCATCGACGTCGGCCCAGCGGTCGAGCAGGTGGACTGAGAGCCCGAGGGAGGCCGCGTTGCCGAGTACCGTCTCCAGGACGCTCGGCGTGCTCCACTCTACGCTCCGGAAGAGGTCGGCCCGGGTCGCGGTCAGGCCGATGAGATAGAAGCCGCCGTCCTCCGCCGGCCCGAGCACGAGGTCGTGCGATTCGAGGGCCGCGAACGCCTGGCGGAGGAGTTCGCCCGGCAGGTCCGGCGTGTCCGAGCCGATGAGCACCGCCGCCCGCCCGCGGCGCGTGGACGACTGCAGGGCCGCGACGATGCGTTCGCCGAGGTCGCCCTCCGGCTGTGGTTCGCAGGTCCAACCGGGCGCCAGTCCGGTGACCGCTTCGAGGGCGCACGCTGGGGCAACGGCTAGCGTTTTCCGCCAGGGGCCGCGCGAACCGGTATCGAGCGTGTCGAGCAAGAAGGCCGCCGCCAGCCGGTCGGCGGCCGGGCGGCCGATCGCCGCCGCCAGCCGGGTCTTTGCGCCGCCCGCGCCGGGGGCCTTCGTCAGGACGATCAGTTCGCACTGTCCGTCGGCGCGCGGCAGCGACGACCTGTCGAGCGATGATGTGTCAAGCCACGACAGTGCCTCGTGCAGCTCCACGGCGCCGGCGAGCAGGCTGATCCGGAGCGTGCCGTGCGCGCCGAGCACCTCGCCGGGCACCACGAACAGGCCCTTCGCCCGAAGTTCCGCGAGCGCCGGGGCGCCGATCGGCGTTGGCGGCCGGGCGGACACGGTCAGGCCAGCGGCTGGCTCCTCGAAGGTCCACCCGAAGCGGCCGAGAAGTTCGCGCACGGCCGGAGCATTCGCTGCACGCGCCGCCAGCGTCTCGGCAACATGCCGGTCGAACTGGCCCATTGCGTCGATTGCGGCCGCCGCTGAAAGCGTCGATGGCCCGCCTGAGAGCAGTTCGACCTCGCGCGCTACCGCCGCCAGTAGCGCCCGGTTGCGGGTGGCCACCCAGCCGATCCGCAGTCCGCCCAGGCCAAGCGGTTTCGAGAGGTCGCCGATGCTAACGGCCGACGAGTCGATGTCCGCGGCGGCGGGCGGTGGCCCTCCGGGAGTGAGTTCGCGGTAGACCTCGTCGGCGACAAGGACCGCGCCAACCTGCGCCGCCCGGCGCGCGCATCCGGCGATATCGAGCAGCTGGCCCGCCGGCACGGTCGGGTTTACGACGATGTGGAGAACGGCCGGTTCGGATGGCGACGCCAGCCGTGCCGCTCCCATGCGTTGTGCCGCGGCGAGGAAACTCGGGTACGTGCCCGGCGCCGCGAAGTACGGCCGTCCGAGGCCCAGGATGGCATGCGCCACCGCCGCCAGCGCCTCGCTGGCGCCGTTAGCGAGCACGATGTCGTCCGTCGTGAGCGTCCGGTAGCGGCTCGCTATCGCCGCCCGTAGTTCGGCCGGGTGAAAGGGGGACGAATGGGCGCTGGCGACGGGGGCCGTGGGCCGAAGCACGGCGGTTGGCGCGCTCGACGCGGACAGATCGACCATGCCGGGTTCGAAATAGCGCTCGTAGAAGGCGATCACGTCCGCCGGTTCAGCGGGTTCATTGCACAGCATGACCAAAAGGTACGCCAGGCCAGATGCTCCGTTCCTTGCTAAACGCTTAACGAACCACTGGACCGGAGAGCACACCGAGATACGCGGATAGAAGACACAGAGGCGGCCCGCTCTTGAGTCAGCCCGCGGCCCCGAGGATCTTCGCGATCTGGCGAGCGCCGTGGACCAACGACGGCCCGGGTTGCAGGATGTCCGGCGCTTTCACCTCGTGGACGCGTCCGCGGCGGACGGCGGAGATGGCCTCCCACCCGGGCCGGGCGGCGATCCGCTCGAGGCGTGCCTTCTTGCCACACCAGCTCGCGATGATGACTTCCGGGTCGCGTTCGATGACGTCCGCCGCGGTCACGAAGCGCTGGGCGGCGCTCGATCCGGCACGCAGCTCGGGGAAGATGTCGGCGCCGCCGCAGAGTTCGATAATCTCGCCCACCCACGCGATCCCCGAGATCATCGGCGCGTCCCACTCTTCGAAGTAGACGCGGGGCCTTTGCCGGAGCGCGTGCGAGGCCCGCTCGATGGCCTCCAACTCACCGCGCATCGCGCTGACGATTGCGGCCCCCTGAGCTTCGGCCCGTAGCACTCCGGCGATCATCAACATGGCGCCGTACGTCTGCTCGATCGTCCGCTGGTTCGTGATCAGCACGTTCACGCCCGCCCGGATAAGGTCGCGCGCGATATCCGCCTGGAGGTCGGAGAAGCCCAGAACGAGATCCGGCTCAAGGGCGAGTATGCGTTGCACGTGCGCCGTCGAGAAGGCGGCGACCCTCGGCTTCTTACGCGCTTCCGGCGGGCGCACGGCATACCCGCTGACGCCAACGACGCGCTCGCCACGGCCGAGCTCGAAGGCGATCTCCGTCGTCTCGGCGGTCAGGCAGACGATCCGTTGCGGCCCGTTCGCGTCCAACGTTTCTCAGTCCTCGGTCACATCGAAGCGGTACGTTTCGATGACCGGGTTGGCGAGCAGCCGGGCGCACATCTGGTCCACCTGCTTGCTCGCTTTCTTCGCGTCCGGCGCCTGGAGCGTGAGCTGGAAGTACTTGCCCGAACGCACGCCGGAGACGCCTTCGAAGCCCAAAGACCCCAGCGCGCTCGAAATCGTGTTGCCCTCCGGGTCGTTGACCGTCGGTTTGAGCGAAACGAAGACGTTGGCGCGGAAGCTCTTCGGCTTCGGCTGCGGCTTCGATTTCGGCTCCTTCGCGGCGCGCGGCTCGTTCTTGGCCCTGGTGTCCTTGCTCACGTTGGCAACTCCTCGCCGGTCAGGAGCCGGTAGGCTTCAAGGTAGCGCTCGGTTGTCGCGCTGACGACATCGGCCGGGATCTCGGGCGGGGGCATGCCATCCGTCCAGCCGCTCGCGGCCAGCCAGTCTCGCACCGGCTGCTTGTCGAAGCTCGGTTGGGGCCCGCCCGCCCGGTATCCCGCGAGCGGCCAGAAGCGGCTGCTATCGGGCGTCAGTACTTCGTCGATGAGGATGACCTCTTCGTTCCAGAGCCCGAATTCGAACTTCGTATCCGCCAGGATGATGCCCCGCTCGGTGGCGACCTGCTGGGCGTAGCCGTAGGTCGCGAGCGACCGCACACGGATGGCGCTGGCCGCCTCTTCACCGACCAGCTCCTCGAACTGAGCGAAGGTGATGTTCTCGTCGTGCCCGGCCTCGGCCTTCGTCGATGGCGTGAAGATAGCCTCGGGCAGGCGTTCGGATTCGCGCAGCCCTTCGGGAAGCTGGATGCCGCAGACCGTCCCGGAGCGCAGATACTCTTTCCACCCGGTCCCCGTGATGTACCCCCGCACGATGCACTCCGCATCGAAGCGCTTCGCTTTGCGCACGAGCATCGTCCGGCCGTAGTAGCGTTCGTCCAGCTTCATCGGCACGAGGTCGGCGTTGTCGGCCGTAATGAGCGCGATGAAGTGCGTCGGGACTACGCCGCGGACCCGCTCGAACCACCACGCGGAGAGCCGGCTGAGGATTTCGCCCTTGCGCGGGATGGCCGTTGGCAGCACGACATCGGCCGCCGAGATGCGGTCCGTCGCGACGATCAGCATGCGGTCGCCGAGATCGTACGTATCGCGCACTTTGCCCCGGTAGGTTCGGTTCGGCAGGTCGGATTCAAACAGGACGTCGGGCATCAGATTCCCTCAACTTGAAGTAGATGATAGTCGTGAGCGCGGTCAGGACGGCGTAGACCGGGGCCAGGACGAAGGCCTGGGCAATCGTCACGAGCGTATTCGCGACGATCTGCTGCGTCCGGCCCCCGGCTACGGCGGACCCGATGAAGAAGACGAAGATGAACGCCGGGAGCGCGCTGAGCACCCCGAGGAGGAGCGCGCCGAGCATGCGCAGGACATGCCCGCGGGTGAGGACGAAGCTCCTGCGGAAGGCGGCGCCGACGCTAATCTTCTCGATCATCAGCGTTTCGTAGCTGAGTGCAAAGCGGATCGCGAGGAACGGCACGATGAGCGCGCCGATGATCGTGAGAAAGAGCAAGCCAGCTCCAGCAATCAGCACAACGGCCATCAAGAGAAGGGCGCCCATCCGCGTGAACGCCGCGTCCAGAGCGGCGGTTACGCCGCCGGGCTTGCCGGTCAATACCCCGGCGATGCCAACCACCGTCGCTCCGTGGGCGACCTGGGCGAAGAGCGCCTGAACCGCCGCCCCCACCACCAGCAGGAAGATAAGACCGCCAGGGTCGTCGCCACTGAGTTCATTCAGCAGCCTGAACTCCGTATCCGAATAGGTCGTGAACAGGAAGAACATCGTCACCAGCGCGACGACCGTCGTCACCGGCACCTGGATCAGCAGCGCGGGCAGGATCGACTCGCGCGGGTGCTCCCGCACCAGCTTCCACGAAGCGCGGATCGTCGCCCTGATCGCGATGCGGCCATCCGCCGTGTCCGGCGTCGTGCTCACAGGCCGAGGCGCGTAAACGTCGCGCCGATGTTCTGCAGGTAGAAGCTGTAGTCGAACAGCGCCCGGAGGTCGGCTTCCTTCAGACGCGTGGTCACGTCCGCGTCGCCCAGCAGGACATCGAGAAAGAGCTGGCGCGTCTTCCACGACTGCATCGAGTTGCGCTGGACGATCGCGTAGGCATCCTGGCGGGCGAGGCCGCTATCGATCAGCGCCAGCAACACGCGTTGCGAAAACACCAGCCCATACGAGCGTTCGAGGTTCTCGCGCATGTGCTCGGGATAGACGATGAGCCGGTCCATGATGTCCGTGAACAAGGCCAGCGCGTAGTCGAGCAGCAGGGTCGCGTCCGGGAAGATGATTCGCTCGGTCGATGAGTGGCTGATGTCGCGTTCGTGCCAGAGGGCGACGTTCTCCAGCGCGGTCACGGCGTAGCCGCGCAACAGGCGCGCGATCCCGGTGATCCGCTCGCATTTCTCCGGGTTGCGCTTGTGCGGCATCGCGCTGGAGCCGGTTTGGCCTTCGTCGAACGGCTCTTCGACCTCCCGCACCTCGGTCTTTTGGAGCGCGCGGATCTCCGTTGCGAACTTTTCGAGCGATGCCCCGACAAGGGCCAGCGTCGTGACGAACTGGGCGTGACGGTCGCGTTGGATTACCTGGGTCGAGGCCTTCTCGATCCCCAGATCCAGCTTCGCGCAGACCAGTTCTTCGAGTTCTGGCGGGCACGAAGCGTGCGTCCCCACGGTCCCGCTGATCGCCCCGACAGCGACCGCGTCGCGCGCGGCGGCCAGCCGCTCGCGGTTCCGGCGCATCTCATCGACCCAGACGCAGAGCTTTAGGCCGAATGTCGTTGGCTCGGCATGAACGCCGTGCGTCCGCCCCGTGCAAAGCGTGTCGCGGTGCGCCTTCGCCTGCCGTTCGAGTACCGCCGAAAGGCCATCGACGCCTCGGAGCAGAATGTCGCAGGCGTCCCGCAACTGGAGGCCGGTGGCCGTATCCCAGACGTCGGAACTGGTCAGCCCGAAGTGCACCCAGCGCCCCTCTTCGCCCAGCGAATCGGCCACCGAGCGGAGGAACGCGGTCACGTCGTGGTGCGTGATGGCCAGGTATTCGTTGACCTTGTCGAGGTCGAATCGGGCGTTTGCGCGGATCTTCGCGGCGTCGGCGGTGGGCACCCGCCCGAGTTCGGCCCACGCGTCGCAGGCGGCGATCTCCACATCAAGCCAGCGCTGGAACTTCGCCTGGTCGGTCCAAATGGCGGCCATCGCTGGCCGCGAGTATCGCGGAATCATCTTCGTTCAGGATAGGGGTGGGGGGTCCTTTGAACCACAGAGCGCAGCGAGTCGTCTCCGTGGTCTCTTTGTCTCCGTGGCTAGGTTCTCAGCGTCAGCCCCCCGTCGATCACCAGCCCGTGGCCGGTCACGTAGTCGCTATCGTCCGAGGCCAGGAAGAGCGCGCCGCGGGCAATGTCGATCGGCTGGCCGAGGCGGCGCACGGCGGTCTTCTTCTCCCACACCTCGCGGATGAAATCCTTGTCGAAGTTCTGGCGGGTCATGCCCGTGTAGATCGGCCCGGGGAGGATGTAATTGGCCGTGATCCCGAACTTCCCCAGTTCGAGCGCGAGCGTGTGCGTGAGGCCCGCTACGGCGGCTTTCGAGGCGCAGTACGCCGCCAGTCCGTAGTCCGTCCGGGTGGCCATGACCGAGGCGACGTTGATGATCCGGCCCCTGCCCCGGGTTCGCAGCTCCGGGATCGCGCGTTGGCAGAGGAGGAAGGCCGCGCGCACATTCACGTTGAACACGCGGTCCCACTCTGCGATTGGCAGCACCTCGGCGAGCGCGTTCGAACCCGTGCCCGCGTTGTTCATGAGGATGTCGAGTGCGCCGAATTCCGCCAGTGCCGCCGAAACGATCCGGTTGGCGGCGTCCTCCGCCGTAATGTCCATGAGGAACGGCGTGACGCGTTCGACGCCGTCGTGGGCGCTGGCGATGGCCGATTCTGGCCGATCGACGGCGAGCACGTTGGCGCCTTCGGAGGCGAAGAGCTGGGCGGTGGCCTGGCCGATGCCGGAGGCCGCCCCCGTAACGATCGCGTTCTTTCCCGCAAGCCGCATGGTTGTTCCCTCGAATCCTGTAGATTCGAGGCAGTCTATCAGCGACATGGCTCGGGAGCGGGTCTAACCCTCAGTCGACACGAACCGTGTCCGCACGTCCCAGAGACTCTCGCCGCCCGTGCGTTTCCAGAACGCCCATGCGCCACGACGTGAAAGCTTGATCCCGAAGCTCTCGGCGGCGTCCTCGATATTCGCATAGGGCCGACCATCACACTCGAGCTGTCCGGACTTCAGAAGCAACGCGCGCACAGCCAGCCCATCCACCTGGCCTTCAAGCTGCTCGCCCGGGGTCAGTAGCCCGCTGCGTATCAACCTTGTGAGGCGGACGCGTCGATTCGCCGTCTCCTCGTCCGATTGGGCGTCTGCTTGAGGTGGGTCGATCGCAGCTTCGGCCACCGCGGGCAGCTCGATGACCGCCACCTTGGCGCTAGGCGGCGGCTCGGAAGTCACAGTCGGCGTCAGTCGCGACTGCTGGGAAAGGCGCTCGATTGCTTGGATAATCTCCATCCCGGTCGCTGTCACTCCGATCCGATCTTTCGCAGAAGCGCGGATCGCGCGGATCGCGGATGAGTCGGGCCGGAGGAGTTCCTGCCGAACAAAGCGATCAAGGATCAGCGTCGCCGGTCCGTTGCTCTGTGCGAACGCGTCGCGCGAGAGCAAGGACAGAACCGCCCAGGCATCATCAACAGACTTGGGATCATTCCTGATTTCGACAAACGCGACGCGCTTCTCCGCTAACGGTCCGGTCGAATACGCATCGTAGATCGCCCAAGTCCGCCCGTTCGTGATCACGCACCAGCGCACCCCGAGGATGCTCGCATACTGCACGCATTGGGCTGCGGCCGCGTCGATGGTCGATGTTTGAAGCGACTTGGCTTCAACAATG
>JANXYE010000646.1 GCA_025350285.1 Chloroflexota bacterium | reverse complement strand
CCGGCCGCGTCCGGGTCGAGCAGCGTCTGCACGACGACGCCCACGCTCGGCCGAGTGAAGAGGCCGGCACGCTGGCGGTAGGTGATAGCCGAATCCGAGTTCGCCGACCACCACACATCGCGTACGGCCTTGGGGACATCGTCCGCCGTGGGGACATTGAGGAGGGTGAGGTGCTGGCCGGCGAAGCTCGACGAGGCGCCATCCTCGTCCACGGCGGACGAGCGAACGGCGAACGGTCCCTGCAAGGACGCGATCGCCTTCGCGACTCTCTCAATCGCCTTGGCGTCGTCCGAGGCGACGGCCTCGACGAGGTCTCCCGACAACGCGACACCCGGGGGAAACGGGACACCCTGGCGCGCGGCGTCGCCCAGCCCCACCGCTTTCGAACCATAGAGCGACGTTTCGCGCGCCTTCGCCAGCGGTACGGCCTTTTTCACCCGAGCACCGTTACCTCGCCTGCGGTCCCATCGACCCGGATGCGCGCCCCGTCGGCGATCAGTTCGGTCGCGTCCCGTGTCCCGACGACGCCCGGGATGCCGAACTCGCGCGCCACGATCGCGGAGTGGGAGAGCAGACCGCCGTTGTCCGTCACGATCGCCCCGAGCAGCGGCAAGAGGATGTTGAACGCCTCCGTCGTTGACTCGGTCACAAGGATATCGCCCTTCATGATCCGGCCGAATTGGGAAGGACCCGAGATAAGGCGCGCAGGACCCTCGTACACGCCCTGGCTTGCGGCCAGGCCGTGCAGCACGTTCTCTTCGTGCTGCTCCTCGGAGCTGCCGAAGAGTTGCCCCAGCGCGATGAAGGTCGCGCCCATCAGTCGCGCGACTGGCGGCGGCAACTGGGAGAGGTCAGGCGGAGGAGGAGCGGGCGGGCCGAGGAACGGCGGCACGTCCTTCGCGCTATGCGTCAGCCGGTAGTCGGCGCGCTTCGCCAGCTCTTCGGCCGATGGCCCGCCCGAACCCAGGACCATCGCTCGCATCTCGTCGATGCCGGCATCGACGATGTGTACGGGGTTGCCGATGCGGCCGCGGGTCGCAAGCCGCCGTCCCGCCGCGAGCGCCGCCCGTCGCATCAGCCCCGAAGCCCAGATGTCGCTGTACACGCCCCGTTCGTCGCGCAGCCGGTACATCAACCGCGCCTCGCCGAGGATCTCATCAAATTCTGTCTGGTGTTCGGCCGGTACCTTCGCCCGCACGTCGGCGATGCGGTCCTCGACATGCGAAGGCTCCTGGTTGGACGGATCAACGGCGATCCTGATCGAACGGATCAGCGCGTCCGGCATCTCGAGCGCGGTGGGCTCGCAAATATCGAAGCCGTCGAGCAGTCGATGGCCGATGAGGTCGAGGTATCCTGCCACCGCCGTGCCCGCTTCGCTTGGGAGCGAGCGCAACGCGTTGAGCACGCGTTCCGGTTCATCCTGCGATTCGAGCAACTCCTGTGCGGCCGGGTCGGCCGAGATGGCCGCGATCAGTCGCGCGCGTTCATCGGACCCACCGGCCGACACCGCCGAGGCGCCGCGCATGAGGCCAAGCAGTTCGGCCGGCGGCAGCCCGGTCCACGCACCGGCGTGCGCGAGGAAGTCTCCGACAGGGACCACCGCCGAGGCCGTGAAGCGCATGTGCTGCGTGATCATCGCCGCGTGGTGGTCGCGGCAGCGCGTGAGATAGTCGGCCAACTCCTGGTCAGAAAGCGCGTCCGGGTCAATCGCCTGGATCGCCCGGTGCGCGGCTATCCCCGCCGGCTTGACCGTTGTGTCCCAATCGTGGAGCTGCTCCCGCCAGATCTTCTTTGCGAAGGCCTCTTCGGCGCGCTGGAACCGTTGTGGGATCTCGGCGTCGGGCGCGGGCTTAATGGAGTTGTAGGCGAACCCGTTGACGTAGCCGGACTCCAGCCCGTCGATAAGCATCCCGTAAAAGCGGGCGAAGTCGTTCGTGCCGCGTTTGAAAGCCGCGGGGTGGATTTCTGTCCAGTAGCGAGTCACGGCCCGCGGGAAATGCACCGGGTCCTGCGACCACGACCCTGGTCCAGGTGGATCGAAGCGAAGCGCTGCCGAAGTGTCTGCAGTGGTCATGAATATTCCTCTCGGGGGCGACCCTCGGATCTCGAGGCGCCGCGGCTGAGAGTATTTCCCGCCATCGCTGCGACCGCAAGGGTGGGGTCTCCAGGCTTTCCCGCAGGCTTCCGGGCGCAATCAACGCCCGGCCACAACACCTCCAAACCCTCGCGACAGAAGTCACCCACGCGAAGAATGCTCTGGCGCGATGACCAGCAGCTACGCCAAACGCCCGCAGGAGCCCCGCCCCCTCCGTGGGGCGTGAGCGTAGCGGCACCATCTCAGCGGTACCGCCACCTCACGGGCCGGGGACCTACATCGCGTTGAAGGTCTCGTAAACCTCCACGGAGCCGCCCCCGGCGAGAACCGGGCAGCCCTTCGCGAGCTTCGCCGCCTCATCAAGGCTGTTCGCCTTGATCACCGAGTAGCCGCCGATGCCCGCGCCGCCGCCGTCGCGGACGCTGCCGTTGGACGCGACCGTCTTCGAGGGGCCACAGGGATTGCCGCCATCGACAACGGCCTCGCCCATGCCGCCGAACCAGGCGCCCCACGCTTCCATCTGCTTCGCCTGCCCTTCCGGCGTGTCCGCCATGCCGCCGCCCATGTAGACCAGTAGGTAGTTCGCCATCGCCGTTTCTCCTGTTTGTGCTGGTTGTTCTATGGCCACGCCGTTGCGCGGCCCACCCGTCGCAGGAACTGGCGCTCCTGTTGTGGAAGGTCGTGTGCCGCTCAAAGCCTGGAATGCCTGGCCTGCTACCGCGCGGTCGCGGCTTCGACGCCGGCCAGGTGGCCGCGGATGTCAGCGAGCAGCGGTCCTTCGATGATGGTCCCAGCGCTGAGCTCGGCGCCGCCCGCAAAGCCCATCGCTTGGGTCTTCGCGAGGCCGCCTTCGGGCACCTTGCGCAGAGCGTCCACCACGCCCGGCCCCGCTTCGCGTACCTTCGCGACGACCTGCGCGCGAGTCACGTTTGCGGACTGACGGGCGTCCTCGGCGTTCATCTGCTCGATCGCTTCGCCCGTGAAGTCGGCGAACGCCGAGCGCTCGCCCTTCGCTGTCGCGACCGCAAAGTGGACGAGACCGATGTGACCGGCAACGTGGTTCGCGACGACCCCGGCGCTGCGCCCGTCGTTCGCCACTGGTCGCCGCCAGGCCTCGTCGGAACAGCCTTCAACCGCTTCGATGAGGCGAACGAGGAGGGTATTGAGCTGGCTCGCGTACTCCTCCGCCGGAGTGAGATCACCGGTCATCGGCTCTATCGGCCGACCCGCCACGACGGCCGTAAGGTTCCTGAGGAACATGTCCCAGCCTTCGCTGTGCGGGGCGATCTCAGCGCCGCCCAGTCCGCTGTGCCGGAGCTTCAGCAGCGTGCCCTCGCCCTCCGGCTCCAGGGTGATCTCGACGGTGCTCGCTCCCGGCGGAGTCTGCGTGGAGCCGAGCGATTCCCAACCCCACGACCACACCACCTTCGAATGCGGTACGAGTTCGACGAAGCTGCCGCGCATGATGTCGAAGCCGTTGTAGTCGATGCGTAGGATGCCGCCGGGGCGGGCATCGGCCTCGACGCGGCGGCCCATCCAGCTCGCGAGGCGCTCCCCGTCGGCGATGAAGCCGTAGACGGTCTCCGGCTTCGCGGCGATGTGCAGTTGGCGGGTAATGACCTCAGTTTCGGTCGCGGTCGCTGGCATTGCGGTTCATCCTTTCCTGCTCGGCTTCGGCTGCCTCGCGAAGGCGGTCGAGCGAGTCGTCCCAAAAACTCTCGAAGAAGGCGCGGAGTTCGGCCAGCCCTTCCGGGCGAGCGCGGTAGAGGCGGCGGGTACCATCGCGACGCTCCTCCACGAGGCCTGCCTCCTTGAGGACGCGCAGGTGCTGCGAAATCGCCGGGCGCGTGACCGAGAAGTGGCTCGCGATCACCCCCGCTGGCAACTCGTTGCGCCAGACCAGGCGGAGGATTTCGCGCCGCCGCGGTTCAGCGATTGCCTGCAAAGCTGCATCCACGGCGCAAGTGTAAGCGATCGCTGACGTAAGTCAACGGTTACAATGTCAAGAATCGGTCAGCCTGCGAGCCCACACCGCCGTGGCCCCCGCCCTTCGGCGCAAGCGCCGCCCACCGCTCCCAGCCATGCTCCAACCCCGCCCGTACCAGCGACCGCCAGCGCGGCGGAGTGCCGTCTGGCCAGGAGCCCAAAGCGAGCAGCCGGGAACTCGTGGCCAGACGCCATCGGCTAGTTGAAGCTAATTGAAGACGATGACGCTCCGGTTGACCTCGCCCCCCTTGAGCGCGTCATAAGCGACGTTGATTTCGTCCAGCGTGTAGCGCCGCGAAATCAGTTCATCGATCTTCAGCCGTTTCTGCCGGTACAGCTCCATCAGCCATGGCATGTCGTATGCCTGGCGTGTCGAACCGTAGAGGCTCCCGATGATCCCCTTCTCGCCCAGGAACGAAATCCCCGCGTTCGGGATCGTGAGCTGTTCCGCCATCGGAAGCATCCCCACGATCACCGCCTGGCCGCCCCGGCGCGCCATTTCGAAGCACTGCTGCGCCGTCTTCATCAGGCCGATGGCTTCGAACGCGTAGTCCACGCCGCCGCCCGTCATCGCCTGCACCTGCTCGACAGCGTTGCCCTTCGAGGCATCAACCGTATCCGTCGCCCCGAACTCCCGCGCCGCCGCCAGCTTATTCTCGAGCATATCGACCGCGATGATGCGCGAGGCGCCGGCCAGCGCCGCCCCCTGGATGATGTTCAGGCCAACGCCGCCGCAACCTACGACCGCGACCGTCTGGCCGACCTGGAGCTTCACCGTGTTCGTGACGGCGCCCACGCCCGTCATCACGCTACAGCCAACCAGCGCGGCCACTTCCATGGGCACCGCGTCGGGGACGTGCACGCAGGCGGTCGCGCTCACCAGCTGGTGGTCGGCGAACGCGGACATGCCCGCGAACTGCATGCTCGGCGCCCCGTTGATCTTCAGCCGGTCCATGCGCTGCTGCGATTGTGTGTCGCTACACAGGTTCGGCCGCCCGGTTATGCAGCGGTCGCACTTCCCGCACGACTGCACGAACGCGATGACGCAGCGGTCGCCCACCTTCACGTTTGTCACGCCGTCGCCGATCTGCACGACGACGCCAGCGCTTTCGTGACCGAGCACGGCCGGCAGCGGGTACATCCACTTGCCCTCCATGAAGTGCAGGTCCGAATGGCACACCCCCGAGGCGCTGGTCTTGAGCAGGACCTCGCCCGCGCCCGGGTCGTCGAGTTCGATATCCTGGATTTGGAGCGGTTGGTTCACGCCGTAAAGCACGGCGGCCCTGGCAATCGTCGGCATCGTCTTTCCTCCTTACGAAAAGCCTGCCGATTGTAGCCCCCGCGCGCGAAAGCGCACGGGAGGGTCGGCGGTGCGTCGGCTTTCGCGTCAGATGCTGTCGTGTTCGCAGGATCGACTTTTGTTCGGGCCAACCGCCTCTTAGGATCGGGCGTGCGCTGCCCGCAGCGAAACACGGAACTGGGAAGGTGAATCATGGCAGCGGTCGAAGAATGGGCACCCCCGAACTCGGAAATCGGCGAATTCGTTGTTGCCATGGCCAACGAGTGCCTTGCGGTGTACGGCGTTTCGCCGAGTCGGGTACAAGAGGATTACGGTAACGAACAGGCAATTACGGAAGGCGGATACGGTCACCGCCAGGTCTTCGAGCTAGTCCAGAACGGGGCTGACGCGATTCTGCGGGGTCGCGACGAGGGGATTGCCACCCCTGGGCGAATCGAACTCCTGCTGACCGACGGTGCCCTCTACTGCGCGAACACGGGCGCGCCGATCGAAAAGGATGGCGTCAGGGCCATTCTGTTCTCCCATATGTCGAACAAGCGCGGCGACGAAATCGGCCACTTCGGGCTTGGCTTTAAGTCGGTTCTGG
>JANXYE010000617.1 GCA_025350285.1 Chloroflexota bacterium | reverse complement strand
GAGCTGCCCCGGCGTGTAGACCCGCGCGATAAGCACCCCGGCCGCGTACACCCCTCCGCCCGCCACGCCAATCGCGAGGAAGCCGCCCGGGCGCGCCACGAGCATCGCCGCCGCCGTCGCCAAGGCCACCAGCGCAAGCCGCCCGTACGACCGCGCCGCGCCCCTATCGACGATCCCCGGCGGCAGGAAGGCGAACGCCGCAACCACCATGCCCGTCTCTACTAGCAGGAACCCCACCGCCGCGCCCAGAGCGGCGTTCCCCAGCCACGCCTCGAAAACCGGAATGAGCGCCAGGTCGAGCACGATTTTCGCCGCCAGCCCCGCGCACATCACGATCGTCCAGCGCTTCTGCCGGTCGGCCGCCACCAGCACGCGATGGGCGACCATATTGATGCTCGTCGAAACCAGCACCAGCGCCAGCAGCATCAGCACGGGCCCACTGTCCGCGAACTGGTTGCCGACAAGCTTCGGCAGGAACGCTTGCCCGGCGCCCGCCGTCAGCAGCGCCACCGGCGCCGTCACCCCGATGACCACGTCCAGCGTCTTTCGTGCCACCTCTCGCATCTTCGCTGGCGAATCAACGAACGAAGCCGCCAGCCGCGGGAACACCACCGTCATGATGATCGTCGGCCCGAAAAGCAGCGTCCCGAAGATCCGCACCGGCGTCGAATAGATACCCACGGCCCGCTCGCCCGAAAGCAGCGAAAGCAGGAAGACATCCACCGCCGGGTACACCGCCAGCACGATCCCGAACGTGCAGAACGGCAGGCTTTGGACCACCAGCCACCGCGCTCGCCGGAAGCTGAATGAAAGAATCCGAAACGGCAGGTAGCGATGCATCAGGAGCAGGCCCGGCGCCGCCGCGAATATCGCCGTCGCGAACGCCACCGCCAGGTACGACCTGAACCCCAGGTCGAACGCCACGATCAGCACGAGCGCGAAGAGTGTCAGCAGCTTCGTGAGGGCGTCCCAGATCGCCTGGTGACGCATCACCTCGGCCCCTTGCAGCGCCCCGAAGCCAAGCAGCGAAACAAGGTTGAAGGGCACCGTCGCCGCGAGCACGACGACCGCCACTTGAGTGGCCCGGCTGTAATCGAGCGCGTTGCCGATAGCCACGCATCCCACCGCCCCGGCGATCCCAATGATGACGTGCAGCCACAGCGCGGTCGCCAGCAGGTCCCGCGCGCCGGCCCGGTCCCGCGCGACCTCCCGCGTGATCAGCGTCGCCATGCCCAGCCCGGCCACCGTCGCCGCCAGCAGCGAAAACGAAACGCCGATCCCGAGACTGCCCATCTCCGCCGGGCCGAGATAGCGCGGCAGGAGCGCCAGGGTTACGGCCGTCAGCACCCAGGTCAGCCCCTGCCCGGCGAACATCCACAGCGCGTTTTGGCGAAGCGAGTGCCGCTCCAAGTGCGGCGGCTGTTGGACGGCGAACATGCGGGCGCGAAAGGCGTGCGTCATCTGCCAGCCCACGGTCGCTCGCGTCCGTAGAGGTTCGGTGGAGGCGCGGTTGCCCGCCGGTAACCGCACGGGTTCACTCCGCTAACGAAACCGATCATCCGTCCCCCTCGTTTCCTTCCCCAACCGCCGCGCGGGAACCTGAAACGCTTGCCATCCGGTTGCTACTCCGTGAACGTCCGGGGAACTCGGTGGTCACCCACGCTCAATCGGAGCTACACCACCCCGCATCCACCATGCCGACATGACTTCACTGCTGACGCGTCCCTCGTCACCGGCCGTTACCAGCGCACCGCCGCACCGCCTCCGCTTCGGCGTCATGGGCTACGGCTATTGGGGACCAAACCTCGCCCGCAACGTCGCCTCCTGTGAGCAGGCCGTCCTCATCGGCATCGCCGACCTTAGCGCCGCCCGCCTCGTCGCCGCCCGCTCAAGCCATCCCCTCTCGGTCCTCACCACAGACCACCGCGAATTGCTCCAGGACCCGTCGCTCGATGCCGTTATCGTCGCGACCCCTCCCGAGACGCACCGCGACCTCGTGATCGAAGCGCTCGAGAGCGGCAAGCATGTCCTCGTTGAAAAGCCCCTTGCCACCTCCACCCGCGACGCTGAAGAGATGGTCCGCGTCGCTCGCGCCTGCGACCGCGCCCTCATGGTGGACCACACCTTCCTCTTCACCGGCGCCGTCAAGAAGATGAAGCAGTACTTCGTCGCCGGCGAAGTTGGGGAGGTCTACTACTACGATTCTACCCGCATCAACCTCGGCCTCTTCCAGCACGAAGCGAACGTCATCTGGGATCTCGCCCCGCATGACATCTCGATCATGCTCTACCTGCTTGGCCAGCCCGTGCGCAAAGTCTCGGCCATCGGCGCCAGCCACGTTGATACGAACGTCGAGAACATCGCCTACATCACGCTCCAGTTCGATACCCCGCTGCTCGCCCACTTTCACGTCAACTGGCTGGCCCCCGCGAAAGTGCGCCGTACAATCATCGGGGGGAGCAAGAAGATGCTCGTTTACGACGACGCCGAGTTGGACGACAAGCTTCGCGTTTACGATTCCGGCGCCCAACTCGCCGCCTCCCGCGAAGCGATGTACCGCACATTCGTCGAGTACCGCACCGGCGACGTGCTCATCCCCAAGCTCGAAAAAGGAGAGGCCCTCGCCGTCGAGATGAAGCACTTCGTCAACGTCATACGTGGTCTTGAGGCTCCGATTTCCGGCGGCGAACTCGGCATTGAGGTGGTCCGCGTCATCGAAGCCGCCCAGCGTTCCCTCCGCAACGCTGGCGCCGCCGTGGAGGTCGAAGCGTGAGCGTGCCCTTCGTCGATATGGCCCGCCTTCATGCCGAAACCCGCGACGAAATGCTCGCCGCCTTCGCCCGCGTCCTCGATTCTGGCGCCTTCGTCCAGGGCCACGAAGTCGAGGCCTTCGAACGCGAATTCGCTTCCCGCTCCGGTGCTGGCCACGCGCTCGCCGTCTCGAACGGCACCGCCGCCCTGCACCTCGCCTTGCTCGCCTGCGGCATTGGCTCCGGCGACGAAGTGATCACGGTTTCGAACACCTTCATCGCTACCGCCGAGGCGATCTCTATGACCGGCGCCACGCCCGTCTTCGCCGATATCGACCCGGAGACGATGAACATCGACCCGGCCCAGATCCTCCCCTGCGTCACTCCGCGAACGAAAGCGGTGATCGCCGTCCACCTCTATGGCCGCCTCGCACCGATGGCCGAACTCCGCGCCATCTGTGACCAGTACAGCCTCAAACTCATCGAAGATGCCTGCCAGGCTCACGGCGCGATGCTCGACGGCCGCCACGCCGGGACCATCGGGGATGCCGGCTGCCTGAGCTTCTACCCGACCAAGAACCTCGGCACGGTCGGCGAAGGAGGCATGCTCCTCACGGACGACCCGGCCATCGCCACCCGCGTCGCCTCGCTCCGCAACCACGGCCAGACCGGCAAGCACGTCCACGTCGAACCGGGCTACAACTACCGCATGCCCGAACTCCAGGCGGCCGCACTGCGCGTCCTCCTGCCCCACCTCGAACAGTGGAACGTTGCTCGCATCGCCGCGGCGGACGCCTACCGGCAGGCCCTCAGCGATACAAGCGTCGCGACGCCAGCCGCATCCGCCGAGGGGGGCCACGTCTTCCACCTCTACGTCGTCCGCACGCGGCGCCGCGCCGGTCTCCAGCGCTTTCTCCAGGAGCGGGGCGTCGCCACCGCCATCCACTACCCCACAGCCGTTCACCTCCAGCCCGCCTACGCCGCCGCCGGCTCGGGCCCGGGCAGTCTCCTACAGACGGAGCAGGCGGTCCGAGAGATCCTCTCGCTGCCGATGCACCCGCACATAACGTCCGCCGAGATTGCCGAAGTCGCGCGGGCGGTCCGTGACTTTGACCAGATCAGTTCAACAGCCGCGGGGGCAGCCGCGGCTGGAGGCCAGTAACCATGAACACCTTGCGAAACAGCCGCGTCCTCATCACCGGTGGCGCCGGTCTCGTCGGCTCACATATCGCCGATCGCCTCGCCGCCGAAGACGTTGCCGAGGTCGTAGTCCTCGATAACTTCGTCCGCGGCCGCATGGAGAACCTCGCCCAGGCAACAAAGACCCTCCGCAAGCTGACCGTCATCGACGCTGATATCACCGACCCCGCGACCGTCAAGAGCGCGATGCGTGGCATCGATTTCGTCTTCCATCAGGCCGCCCTGCGCATCACCCAGTGCGCGGAAATGCCCCGTCTCGCCGTCGATAGCCTCATCGGCGGGACGTTCAACGTCCTTGAATCCGCTGTCGATGCTGGAGTCAAGAAGGTCGTCGCCGCCTCCAGCGCGTCCGTTTACGGCGAACCCTCCTACGTCCCCATGGATGAAGCCCATCCCTTCAACAACCGCACGCTCTACGGCGCCTGCAAGGTCGCGGACGAACAGATCCTCCGCTCGTTCAACGACACGTACGGCCTGCCCTACGTCGCGCTCCGCTACTTCAACATCTACGGCCCGCGGATGGACGCCTTCGGCGTCTACACCGAGGTCATGATCCGCTGGCTTCAGCGTCTCGAACTCGGCCAGGCGCCCATCATCTTCGGTGATGGCATGCAGACCATGGACTTCGTCTACATCGAGGATGTCGCCGACGCCAACGTCCGCGCCATGGCCTCTACCGCCAGCGATGACGTCTTCAACGTCGCCACCGGCACGGAAACGAGCCTCCGCCAGCTCTGCCGCCTCCTCTGCGATGCGGCCGGCTACCCGCGCATGGAACCGGAGTTCCAGGAGACCCGCAAAGTCAACCCGGTCACGCGCCGTCTCGCGTCCGTCGAACATGCCCGCGACGGCATCGGCTTCACCGCCCAGACCCCGCTTGAAGAGGGCCTCCGCGGCCTCGTCCGCTGGCACGCCCAACTCTCCCGTGGTGAACGCGCCGCCGAACGCGAACTCGTCGGGGCCGCCCAATGACCCCGATCACCCGTCCCTGTATTGGGCAGGAAGAGGCGGATGCCGCCGCCAAAGCCGTCCTCTCTGGCTGGCTCTCCCAGGGCGAGCGCGTCCAGGAGTTCGAACGTGCCGTCGCCAGCTACGTCGGCGCGAAGCACGCTATCGCCACAACCAACTGCACCACCGCCCTCCACCTCGCTCTCCTCGCGGCCGGCGTTGGCCCCGGCGACGAGGTCATCTGCCCCTCGTTCTCCTTCATCGCGACCGCGAACGCCATCGTCCACGCCGGCGCCACACCCGTCTTCGTCGATATCGAGCCGGACACCTACAACATGGACGCCACGCTCATCGAAGCCGCCGTCACGCCGCGCACGAAAGCGATCGTGCCCGTTGATCAGATCGGCCTCGCCGCTGATATTGTGGCCGTCCGCGAAATCGCTCGCCGCCACAACCTCAAGGTTGTCGAAGACGCCGCCCCTTCCCTCGGCGCGACCGTTGGCGAAGGCCGCGTTGGCGCCCTCAGCGACTTCACTTGCTTCAGCTTTCATCCGCGCAAGAGCATCACTACCGGCGAAGGCGGCATGATCACCACCAACGACGATGGGGCCGCCGCCTGCCTGCGCCGCCTCCGTTCCCACGCCGCATCCACCTCAGACCTCTCCCGTCACCAGTCCGGCACGGTCGAAATCGAGGAGTACCGCGAACTCGGCTACAACTACCGCATGACCGACATCCAGGCCGCTATCGGCCTCGTCCAACTCACGAAACTCGACGCCATTGTCGAAGAGCGCCGCCGCCTGGCCCACCGCTATTCCGCCCTCTTCGCCCGTGACCCGCGTCTCGAAGTCCCCTGCGAGCCAGCCGGCCGCGGCCACACCTTCCAGTCCTACTGCGTCCGCCTCCGCACGCCGCGCCCACGCCACGAGATCATGGCCGGCCTCGCCGCCCAGGGCATCTCCTCCCGCCGTGGCGTCATGGCTATCCACCGCGAGCCGTTCTACCGCGAACGCTTCCCATCGCTCTCCCTCCCCCACACCGAAGCCGCCACGGAGAAGACCCTGCTCCTCCCCGTCTACGTCGGCCTCACCGAAGCGGAACAAGACCACATCGTCTCCGCCCTCCGCACCGCCATCGCCTGAGCGGCCTACCCCTTGCCGCGGGCGTCCGGCCCGTCGATCTTGAACCAGACGACCTGACGCGCCCATCCACTCGGGGGCGCCGAAAGCGCCGGGCACGCCACTCGGAATTCGGTCCTCGGAACTCGGTACTACGAACCCATGCTGAAACAGGCAGTCCGCCGCACGGGTCTCACGCGCCGCCGCGTATCATCCGTGCGCGTCTGTTGCGAACGAAAATTGATGGCTCGTCTCTTCCCGGCCGAGCCCGCCCGGAGCCGCATCCTCTGCTACCACTCCGTCGGTACCGAATCCTGGGGCCACAACGATGTCAGCCCCGGCCGCTTCGCCCGCCACATCGATCTCGCCCTCGAAGCAGGCTACCGCTTCGTCCCAGCCGACCTCATCGCCTCCGATGTCGATAGCGACAACCACCGCCTCGCGATCACCTTCGACGACGGTCTTCGCAGCGTCGCCCTCAACGCCGCCCCCGTCCTCGCCAGCTACGGCATCCCCTGGACCATCTTCGTCGTCTCAAACTGGGCCGATGGCGACCACAACTTCGGCGACGGCGTTATGCTCTCCTGGGACGAAATCGAATCCCTCGCCTCTCAGGGCGCTACGATCGGCAGCCACTCCGTTAGCCACCCCAACTTCGGCCGTCTACGCGGCTCGCTCGCTGAGCAGGAACTCGACGAATCCCGCCTCACGATCGCCGCCCGCACCGGTATCGTCCCGAACTCCTTCGCCATCCCCTTCGGCCAATCGAAGGACTGGACCCCAGAGGCCCGTGCCGCGGCCATCCGCGCAGGCTACCAGTTCGTCTACGCCCAGGCCGAAGAAACCCGCGCCGATGGCACCATCCCTCGCACCTTCGTCACCCGCTACGACTCCGACCGCGTCTTCCGCGCCGCCCTCGGCGGCGTCTTCGACCGCTGGGAAGAATGGACCTAGCCACGGGCCCTCCCCCTCAGTACCCCGCGCAACAGTACCGCGCGCGACAGCCCGCGGGCCATCTCCCCCTCGCCCGCGACGTCGGGAGAGGGGGCCGGGGGGTGAGGGCGCGCCCCTCGGAACTCGTCTACAGTTCGCGCCATGGATTACTCCACCAGGTACCGCTTCCTCACCGTCGAAGTCGCCGACTCCATCGCCCTCGTCACCCTCAACCGCCCGGACGCGATGAATGCCACCAACAACGCCATGCACCGCGAACTCACCGAAATCTGGCCCGACATCGACCGCGACCCCGCCGTCCGCGTCGCCATCGTCACCGGCGCCGGCGATGTCGCCTTCTCCGCCGGCGGCGACATCTTCGACCTCGAAGCCCGCCTGACCGACGGCCACACCCGCCTCGGCGTCGCCGCCGGAGACCACGCCGCAATGATCTGGCCCCTCCTTTGCGGCATGGCCAAGGCCAAGTACTACCTCCTGACCGCCGACTTTATCGACGGCCGCGAAGCCGAGCGCATCGGACTCGTCAGCAAGGCCGTCCCCCGCGCCGAGCTCATGTCCACG
>JANXYE010000614.1 GCA_025350285.1 Chloroflexota bacterium | reverse complement strand
GTATGCGCCTAAAGTCTCGCGCTTGCCCGGATTTGCATGATTACCCTACTGTCCGTCACACGCCCGGAAGCCCGGGAAGCCAAGGGAGGCGGCAGGTATGGCAGGCGAACGGGTCTATCTCTTCTACCTGCGGGATATCTCCTCGTCGCTGAGCGGGAACCCGGTACGTCCGGCTCGGGCGCGACCTTCCTGCACGAATGGCTGATGGTCCACGACCCAAACAGCGAGAGCCTGCTCCGCGAACCCCTCCGCTCCGGCGAGTAGCGACCCGCCGCTGGTTGCCGGTATAGTCCCGCCCAATGGCTGGACCCATCTCCGACCTGCGTGTGCTCGACCTGACGGCCGGGGTCTGTGGGCCCTACGCCACCAAGCTGTTGGCCGATTACGGCGCGGACGTTATCAAGGTGGAGCCGCCGGGTGGCGAGCTAGCGCGCCGCCTCGGCCCGTTCCCCAGGGGCGAGGCGCACATCGAAAAGAGCGGGACCTTTTTCTACTTCAACACAAACAAGCGGTCCGTCGTGCTCGACCTGAAGAGTGACAGCGGACGCGACGCCTTCCTGCGGCTGGCCGGGCGGGTCGATGTGATCGTCGAAAGCTTCCGGCCGGGGACGCTTGATCGGCTGGGCCTGGGCTGGGATGTGCTCCATGCCTTGAACCCGGACGTTCCCCTGGTCTCTATCACGAACTTCGGCCAGGACAGCCCCTACCGGGATTACGAAGGCACAGAGCTTGTCCTCTACGGCTTCGGCGGCGAGATGTACTCGATGGGCGTCGCCGAGCGAGAGCCGGTGAAGATGTTCGGGACGGCGGGCCTCGTCGAATCCGGCGCGGCGGCGGCGACGGCAATCTTTGGGGCGGTCATGGCGGGCGTCGGCCAGCACGTAGACTTCTCTATCGTCGATAGCCATCTGGGCGGGGCGGACCGCCGGCACGCGATCATGGTCGCGTACGAGTTCTCCGGGCGGCGGACAGCGCGGGTCTCGATCGAGTCGCGAGGCATCCTGCGTGGCGTCTATCCCTGCGCGGATGGCTACGTCGAGTTCAGCGGAGCAGGCGGGCGCCTGGACCGGGTGGCCGCGATGCTGGGCAACCCGGATTGGCTGCGAGACCCGAAGTGGAAGCTCCCAGGCGCTATCCTCAAGGCCGAAAACGGCGAGGACTTTGAAGCGAACTTCTACCCGTGGCTGTACGAACACACGAAGCGCCAAATCTGGGCGGCCGCGCGCGAGGCACGCGTGCTCTGCGGGCCGCTGTTTACGCTCGATGAGATAGCGGAGGACGAGCACTTCCGCCAGCGGGGGTTTTGGACGACCGTCAACCACGCGCTCCTGGGGGAGGTGGAGATTCCCGGCCGGCCCTTCATCATGAACGACTCGCCCTGGGAGCTGCGGCGGCCAGCGCCACTGCTCGGTGAGCATACGCGAGAGGTCCTGGCCGAACTGGCCCTCACCCTCGATCCCTCTTGATCTGAAAATACCTCAGCGCAGCCCTATGCCCCCTCGATCGTGACGCGATAGCCCGGGCGTTCGCGGCAGTCGGCGGGCGAAGACGTGTCTGGGGGTGCCGTACCGGCGGCAAGTGGGGCGCCGATCTCGGCGGTCTCCTTCGAAGGGGGCAGCCGCCGCTCCACCTCCTCGCCCACTTGCTTGATGTCCCGGCCCAACTCGTCCAGCGCCCGCGGTTGCCGTTACAGCGCACGAGTCTGGGCCACTCTAGTTTCAGAGCATGGGGAGGGGCCCCTGCTCGCTGCCGGCCTTCGTCCGGCTATTCGGGCTTGCGGGCGCCGCCACCCGGGACGGGCGCCGCGCCTTCGGCGGTGTAGAGGCCGCGTCCGTGGTTTACTTCGCGCCAGTGCGTGTGAGCGAGCGTGTGCATGACGAAGACCGTCTGCATGGCGTTCCACTGGCCCTGCGCGTCGAGCGTCTGGTTGATCGCTTCCTTCGTCATCTTCAGGCCGAAGAGCGGCTTTTCGGCGATCTTGCGGGCCATGTCCTCGGTGAACTGACTGAGTTCGGCCGCGGGTACGATTTCGTTGACCATGCCGACGCGGTAGGCGTCCTTCGCCGAGAGCCAATCGCCGGTGTAGAGGAACTGGCGGGCCTTGCGGTGGCCCATCTCCCAGGGGTGGGCGAAATACTCGACGCCGGGGATGCCCCAGCTGACGACGAGGTCACGGAATTCGGCGTCGTCGGCGGCGATGATGATGTCGCAGACCCAGGCGAGCATGAGGCCGCCGGCGATCGTCTTGCCCTGCACCTCAGCGATCATGGGCTTGGGGATGTTGCGCCAGCGGCGGCACATCTGGAGGTAGATCTCCTCCTCGCGG
Source organism: Chloroflexota bacterium (assembly GCA_025350285.1). Classification (GTDB taxonomy): domain Bacteria; phylum Chloroflexota; class Dehalococcoidia; order Tepidiformales; family Tepidiformaceae; genus JANXYE01. Next base: position 1,231 of record JANXYE010000614.1, on the reverse strand, counting down.
GCCATGGCGCCCTCGGCGCCGGGGGCATCGAAGTTCGCCCACGTGCCGACGGGCCGGAAGTCCGCGAAGACGGCGCCGGTGCCGCCGCGCATATCGTGGCCGGAGCTGAAGTGCGGACCCTCGCCGGAGAGAATGATGACCTTGACGTTGTCGTCCTGATTGGCGGCATCGAAGGCGTCGTTTAGGTCGCGCGTGAGCTGCAGGTCCTGGGCGTTGCGCGCTTCGGGCCGGTTCATCCGCACGCGGACGATCTCGGGGGTGACGTGGGTATAGAGGACGGTCTTAAAGGCCTGGTCTGGCATGGGTCGTGTCCTTTGGGGCGTTTGCCCGGTGGTTGGTGGCGGAAGTATAGCGTCCAAAGGCGCGATGGGTTGCGCGCGGGGCGGTGCCGTCAGATTTTACCTGGGCTCGGGCGGTGCACGGGCGGTGAACGAACCGTCGTTCGCCACTCGCGGCCAGGATTGCCGCCTGACAGCGCCTGAACCGAGCGCCAGCTAGCCGTGACGGATACGGAGCGGCCTTGGGTGAGCCCGCAGCCAGACGGCCGGCACCAGGTCGGTACCCACTCTTCGTGCAAAATCTGACGCACTCTGCCCGCGCGGGGCAGGCTACAGGAACCCGTTGCCCGGGCCAAGGCCGAGGGCCACTCGCCCGAACGTGACGCCGTTGCCATCGAAATCGGCGATGGCGTGGTGGCTGGCGGTGTTGATGTCGCGGTAGTAGCGCTGGAGCAGGTTCTCGTCGTAGACGCCGTGCGCTCCATCCGCCGCGTAAACACGCTCGACAGCCCGCCGGCAGAGCGTGACAGCGTAGGCCGCGTCCCAGCGCCGGGCGGCTCGCTCCTCGACGGTGAGCCAATCGCCCCGGCTCACGGTTCGCTCACACGCGTCGGCGGCGTCGCGCACGAGCAGTTGCGCCGTCCGCAGTTCGACGGCTGACTCCGCGATCCTGAGCTGCGTAGCCGTGCTCTCGGCCCGCGGGCGGCCACTCATGTCCGTTCGATCGCGCGTGCGTTCGACGCACAGCCGCAGCGCCCCCGTGGCTATGCCCACAGCCGCGCCTCCCAGCTGAACGGACAGGCAGGCCATCATTGGCTGGCGGTAGAGGTGCGTGGCGTGCCGATCGCGGTGCTGGACGAAGTGGAGCGGTTGGTCGGCATCTGGGATGGCTACGGGCACGACGGGATCATGCGTCACGCCTACACGCAGTCGGACGACGACGTGCGGCGGGC
>JANXYE010000603.1 GCA_025350285.1 Chloroflexota bacterium | reverse complement strand
GCCTCGAAGGCGAGCTGCGCATCCGGGCGGCGATGGACTACATGAGCACGGTGCCGGCGACGATTGCGGCGGGGACGAGCGAGATCCAACGCAACATCATCGCGACGCGGGGGCTGGGGTTGCCGCGGGGCTAGGGCGCGGGCGCGGGTACGAAGAGGCGCTCGCGGTAGTAACGCAGCTCGGCGATGGATTGGCGGATGTCGTCGAGGGCGCGGTGGGCCTCGGGCTTGTCGAAGCGGGGGAGATCCGGGTACCAGCGCCGGACGAGCTCCTTGAGCGTTGAGACATCGACGTTGCGATAGTGGAAGTGGGCTTCGAGGCGGGGCATGTGGCGAGCGAGGAAGGCCCGGTCCATGTGCACCGAGTTGCCGCAGAGTGGGCTCGCGCCGGGCCCGGCGTGGCTGGCGACGAAGGCGAGGAGCTGGTCCTCGGCGGCGGCGAGGCTGGTGGTGGACTCGCGGGAGGCGCCGGTTAGGCCGGAACGGCCGTGGTGCTCGATGCACCAGTCGTTCATGCCCGCGAGCACGGCGTCTGGCTGGTGGATGACGAACTCGGGCGAAGCGGCGAGTTCGCGCAGGTCTCCATCGGTGACGACGGCCACGGCTTCGAGGATGACGTCGGTGGCCGGGTCGAGGCCGGTCATCTCGAGGTCGATCCAGATGAGAGCGGAAGGTGGGCGATCAGCGTCGGGCATGAGGGCAGGGTATGTCGTGGGCGTGGGTCGAGCGACCGTTGCGGGTGGTAGACTGGCCGGGGCGACGCGTGCGGTTGTTAGCGGTGGGCTAAGGGCTCTGGTATAGTCCGCGGCATGACGGAGGAACTCGAATGAAGTTCGGAATTTTCTACGAGCACCAGCTGCCGAAGCCGTGGGACGAAGGGGCGGAGCTGAAGCTGTTCCAGGACGCGCTGACGCAGGTTGAGCTGGCGGACAAGCTGGGGATCGACCACGCCTGGGAGGTGGAGCACCACTTCCTCGAGGAGTACTCGCACTCGTCGGCGCCGGAAGTCTTCCTGGCGGCATGCAGCCAGCGGACGAAGAACATCCGGCTCGGGCACGGGATTGTGCTGATGCCGCCCGGGTACAACGCGCCGGCGCGGATCGCCGAGCGGTTGGCCACGCTCGACCTCGTTTCGAACGGGCGCGTCGAGTGGGGGACGGGCGAGTCAGCTTCGCGGGCGGAGCTGGAGGGGTACGGGGTGAACCCGGTCGAGCGCCGCGAAATGTGGCGGGAGACGGTGGAGCAGGTCGCCAACATGATGGCGATGAGCCCGTATCCGGGCTTCCAGGGCAAATACTTCTCGATGCCAACGCGGAACGTGGTGCCGAAGCCGGTGCAAAAGCCGCATCCGCCGATCTGGGTCGCGTGTTCGAACCGGGAGACGATCCACCTGGCGGCGCAGCTCGGGATCGGGGCACTGACGTTCGCATTTGTGGACCCGGCCGAAGCGAAGCACTGGGTGGACGACTACTACGAGACGTTCAAGAAGGAATGCGTGCCGATCGGGCATACGGTGAACCCGAACATCGCGATGGTATCGAGCTTCTCCTGCCACCGGGACCACGACGAGGCGGTGCGCCGGGGGATGGACGGCTTCCGCTTCTTCCAGTTCGCGCTGGGGCACCACTATGCGTGGGGGCAGCACAAGCCGGGCCACACGGACATCTGGAAGAAGTACGTGGCCGTTCGAGACCAGATTGGCTGGGACGTGATGGGCGGCGGCGCGGGGGGCATCGGGACGCCAGACGAGTTGCGGGGCCACCTGCGCGGCTTCCAGGACGCTGGTGTGGACCAGGCCGTGTTCATCCAGCAGGGCGGCAACAACAAGCACGAGGATATCGTCGAGGCGATGGAGCTGTTCGCGAAAGACGTGATGCCGGAATTCAAGGCGAACGAAGGGGAGCGGCTGCGGAAGAAGAACGAGGAGTTGGCTCCGTACGTGGAGGCGGCGTTTAAGCGGAAGACGTACATGAAGGAAGTGACGGAAGACGAGATCGAGCCCTACTACGCGTACGGCTTCAACGTCGCGGAGGTGGACCTCTCGACGCTTGGGCCGGGCGAGAAGCAGCGGGCGATCACGATGCGGAAGATGCGCGAGGTGGCGCTGAAGGCGTAGTTGGCCGTTAGCCATTGGCCGTTGGCGAAGAGAACCGGTTCGCCCGGCTCAGGCTGTGCCGTGTAGGCTGGCTCGATGTT
>JANXYE010000595.1 GCA_025350285.1 Chloroflexota bacterium | reverse complement strand
GACATCGAGCTTGCGCGTGTCGATCCGGTGCGCCGTCTCCGTCAGATTGTGATCGACCGAGTAGTAGTAGAGGTCGCCCTTGAACGTGGGAGGCGCGCCCTGGCTGTAGACGAAGCTTGTCTCCCGCCGGTACTTCTCCGGGCTCGTTGGCGACATCAAGCCGTACATCACGCTCGCCTTGTACTCGTTGCTGATGCGCGGGTGGTACCAATAGTCCTGGTAGCCGCCCGGGGTGGCGATCGCCGCTTCCAGGCCGATGACCGCGCGGAACGCATCGGGATGTTCGAGCGCCAGGTCCGTGGCGAGGTGCCCGCCGATCGAGCTACCCATGTACACGGGCCGGTCCAACCCCAGCTCGCGGCTCAGCGCGACCACGAAGGCCGTGAGGAACGCCTTCGTCAACCGGTACTCCTGTTTCCACCATTCGATGCCCACGGGCGGCACCGACTTGCCGTGATACGGAAGGTCGTAAGCGATCATGCGAAAATCGCGCTGAAAGCCGGAATCTTCGAGCAGGTGGCGCCACTGCCGTCCGTCCGCGCCGGCCGTGTGCTGGAGGAGCATGGGGATGCCGGCGCCCGCTTCTTCGAAGTAGACGCGGTACTCCACGCCCTGGACTTCGATATAGACATAACGACCAGTGGCTGAATCGAAGCGTGCCATCGTTACCCCTCCCGCCGCGAATCGCGCATGATCTCGATGAGCCGCCGCACGGCCGGGTAGTACGGGCGAAAATCGTGGTCCAGGTCCGCGCCGTCGATCACGAACCCCTGGCGAGAAGAGGCGGCCATCAGGTCGTGCCAGAACGGGCGCGGCACCGGCTGCAGGAGTTCGTCCCACTCTTCGAACGGCGCCCCGATCACGACCTCCGCCGGGTACTCCCCGATGACCCGATCGAACTCGCTGACCACGCCGCCGCTGACCTTCATCACATGAGCCTCGTCATCGACGTCGAATCGCAGGGTCACGTCCCAGGATCGGGAGTGGAGCCGGAACTCCGGGTCGGCGTTCGCCAGTTCCTGGATGCGGGCACATTTGAGGGTCGGCATGCGCCACTCCGTAGCGGTTGATGGGGCGGCATCATACAGCGTCCGTAACCGCCTGCGTCGCACGCGCCGCTGGACGCTGGTACGGTGTCGAAGATGAGCACCGAGGCATCCTCCTCCACCGCCGCCGCGCGACCCGGCCCAACCCGTGAAGCCAAGGTCGCCGTTCTCCTCACGAGCCCCGGCCAGGTGATCCCCGACATCGCCAGGTTGATGGACCTCGCCGGCTTCCAGGACCACCTGCCGAAGGCGAGCGAGACGCTGCTCAAGGTGAACATCAGCTGGCAGCACTACTACCCTGGCTGTAGCACCAGCCCGTGGCAGCTCGATGGGGTGACTCAGGCGCTCAAGGCCGCTGGCTACGATCGGCTCACGCCAGTGCAGAACGGCACTGTGGTGGTCGATTCGCACGATGGTGAGAAGGGCAACAAGCATGATCGGGTCTTCGCGAAGCACGGAATGACGCCGGTCCACCTGCAGGACCGCGGGGCGCGCTGGGTGCCCTACGCCCCGAAGGCGAAGATGCTCGTGCTCGACACCATCTTCCCGGACGGCATCGAAATCCCGGAGATGTTCCTGGGCACGAACATCATCCACCTGCCGACGCTCAAAACGCATGTCTTCACGACCATGACCGGCGCCATGAAAAACGCTTTCGGTGGCCTGCTCAACAATCGCCGCCACTGGACCCACTCGGTCATCCACGAGACGCTCGTGGATCTGCTACAGATCCAGCAGGAGATCCACACCGGCGTCTTCGCCGTAATGGACGGCACAATCGCCGGGGATGGCCCCGGCCCGCGGGCGATGCGTCCGCACGTCAAGAACCTGATCCTCGCGAGTTCCGATTCGGTCGCGATCGACGCGGTGGCGGCCAAGCTGATGGGCTTCGACCCGATGAGCATCCCGTTCATCCGGCTCGCCCACGAAGCCGGGCTGGGAGTCGGGAACCCCTCCGAGATCACCGTCGAGGGGATAGACATCTCGGACATCAATTTCCACTTCAGCAAGGACGAAGACACGTTCGTGAGCTGGGGGCAGAAGCAGATCTACTGGGGCAAGCTTCATCGCTTCGAAAAGGTGTTGCTGCGCACGCCGATCGTGCCCTGGGCTTTTTTTGGTTCGAACCTGTACCACAACAAGTACTGGTACCCGCTCCAGGGTAAGCGCCGCATCGCGAAGATGATGGAGACGGACTGGGGCCAGTTGTTTAAGAGCTACTGACGCCGCTGGGCATCAGTGGGCCGTAAAGACCGCTCCTTACAGTCGCGGCTAGGATTGCCGGTTGACGACATAGTCCCAGGCGGCGGCTACATCGTCCTCCCGCCAGAGCCAGCGAGTGCTCCCGTGGCGCGTCCAGAGTCGTCCGCCCTGCGGCAGGAGACCTGCTTCCACGAGAGAGAGCGTCCCGGCAGCCTTGCAAGCCTGTAGCACGCGGGCTGGATCGACGGCTGTGGCCACGACCGCGTGTACATGGTTGGTCCGGACGTTCAGGGCAGAGAGATGCCAGCCGCGGCGTTCGCACACGGCGCGAATCGCACTATCGACAATTGGTCGTGATCGACCATCGAGGAGAACTGGCTTGTCTGTCATCAATGACCGCTCGTACCCCGCTCGGGCCTTGTTCGGTTCGACACCTTCGGAGGGTAAGTCCTTCGCGTGCCGGTCCATCGAACCGCGAACATCTCCGTGGAACCACGAGCCGTAGGTTGTCCAGGTCAACAGGAACGCAAGCGGCCAAGAGTCACCCACGGATCTATCCTAGCCGCGACTGTAACGAGCGGTCTTTAGGAGGCCCGCCGGCCCAGCGTAGGCGGAAAGACCCTCGCCCTGTAGCGCACGCACGCCCGACGCATGCACGCCCCTATGACCGCAAGCGCTCTCGCCCGCGCTAGGCCCGGCTGGACGAGCCCCGCAGGTCGCCCGCGACCACGATGGCGGCGAGTACGACGTTGACGGCCGCGAGCGCCCAGCCGATGCCGACGGCCACTCCATCAGGGAGCGGTCCGGCGAGGACGTCCTCGACCAGCAGCCTGTAGAAGACCACCGTCGCCACGCACATCGCGGCGACATACACGAGAGACGCGAGGCCGAAGAGCACTTCGAAGCGCGACGCCGCCAGGCCGGAGCGCCGTCGCACTATTGCGCCGAGGCGTTGCATCGAACGCTGGCGCAGGTTGGGCCGCTGGAGCGCGTCCATCATCACGTAGTAGCCGTCGTACTCAAGGAGTGGGTTCAGGTTGAGGACGACCGAGAGGTACGAACCGAGAGCGACCTGCCAGCAGATCGCGGCGGCGAGCGTGTCGCCGGC
>JANXYE010000570.1 GCA_025350285.1 Chloroflexota bacterium | reverse complement strand
CTCGAACGCTTCGCCCGCGATGTGATGCCCCACTTCGCGAAGTAAGCCGTCCGGTTCCTGTGCAAGGTGTCCTGTGCTAAAGCGGCACCGACACGTGACGGCGGCCACGGGGCCAACAGTACCGCGACCTCATGGGAGCGGTCAGGTTCATGCCGCGCCCCGCCGGGGGCCGCGGGACATCCTTCGCTCCGCTGAGGGCAGACGGAGCTGCCCGGCTCCTGCACGAACCCCGCCCCGTCCAGTACCCTTGCGCTCATGCCCGACCCGAAGACCATCGAAGCCGGCGCCGCCGTCCTCCTTATTGATCGCGCCGGGCGCGTCCTCCTCCAGCAGCGCGACGATTCCGTGCCGCCCGAGGGCTACGGCCGCTGGGCCCTCCCGGGCGGGCACATGGAGCCGGGCGAGTCGCCCCGCCAGACCGCCCTCCGCGAATTCGAAGAAGAGTGTGGGCACGTCCTCCAGCGCCTTCGCTTCTTCCGCACGTTCCGCACCGACTCCCCCATCGACCCTACGATCGAGCACGAACTTCACGTCTTTTTCGCCGACGACGCTATCCCGGAAGCGGACATCCAGGTGAACGAAGGCCTCGCCTTTCGCTACTGGTCCCCGGCGGAGAGCCGCGAGCTGCCGCTGAACCACTTCCCCCGCCAGATCCTCGAAGCGTTCTTCGCCCACGACCTCTACGGCGGCACGGTCGCCAGCCACGCCGTCTACAAGGTAGGTGTCGCGATCATCGAACTCGACCGTTGGGGGCGCGTCCTCCTCCAACTGCGCGACGCCGACCTCCCGCCCGAGCGCTGCCCCGACATGTGGTCGCTCCCCGGCGGCCTGCTCGAACAGGGAGAAGCGCCCGACGCCTGCGGCCTGCGCGAATTCGAAGAAGAAACCGGCGTCCTCCTCGAAGACCTCAAGCTCTACCGTGTGTTCCGTCGCGACAGCGACCTCCCTACCGCCCTGGTCGATGTCCAACACGTCTACTACATAGACGCGGATCTCGATGAAGCCGAGATTGATGTCCTCGAAGGGCAGGCCTTCCAGTACTTCGCGGCGGACCAACTGGCGACGATCCCGGTCCCGCCCCACGCCCGCACGATCCTCGACCTGTTCTTCACGAGCCCAGCCTACAAGGGCCTCTTTCATTAGTTCGGAACTCGGTACTCGGAACTCGGAACTCGATACTATGGTCTCGTGTCCGATACATGGTTCGTTGTTTTTGGGATTGTTGGTGCGCTCGCCCTTGTCCTCCTCAACGGCTTTTTCGTGGCCACTGAGTTTGCTTTCGTCGCCGTCCGCAAGACGCGCATCGAACAGCTCGCGGCCACCGGCCACGGCAGCGCGAAGCTCCTGCTCAGCTCCCTCCACGACCTGGACCGTTACATCGCCGCCACCCAGCTCGGCATCACGATGTCCAGCCTCGCCCTCGGCTGGGTGGGCGAACCGGCCGTCGGAAGCGTCATTCACCCGCCCCTCGAAGCCGCGATCGGCAGCTTCGCGGCGACCTCCGTGTCGGCGACGATTTCCGTCATCCTCGCCTTCAGCCTGATAACCACGTTTCATATCGTGCTCGGCGAACTGGCCCCGAAGACCGTGGCGCTCCAGCGCCCGGAGGCGACCGCGCTCGCCGTCGTCCGCCCGGTGACCATCTTCGCGCGCGTGTTCCGCCCGTTCATCTGGACGATGAACAGCGCCGGCCGGGCCGTCGTGAGCCTCTTCGGCATCGCCCCCGCGAGTGAACACGACAGCACCCTCTCCGCCGAGGAACTCGACATCGTTGTCCAGGCGAGCGCCCGGGCAGGGCTCCTCTCGGGGGCGGAACTGATGCTCGCCCGCCGCGCCCTCGAATTTGGCGAAATCCGGGCCGACCAGATCATGGTCCCCCGCACCGAGGTTATCGCCCTCGACGCCAGCCTCTCGCTCGCCGAGATCCTCGCCTTCATCGACGCCAACCAGCACACGCGGTACCCCGTCTTCGAAGAGGACCTCGACACCTTCGTCGGCATCCTCGAGACGGTGGACCTCCTCGGCCTCGTCGGGCGCGGCGGCGATAACTGGCGTTCGCTCGTCCGCCCAGCGCTCGCCATCCCCGAATCGGTGACCGCCGAAGCGGCCGTCGCCGCCATGCGCGACCGCCGCGTGCAGATGGCTGTCCTCGTCGATGAGCACGGCGGGACGAGCGGCATCCTCACCGCCGATGAAGTGCTCTACCGGCTGCTCGGCCGCTGGCACGGCGCCCGAGGAGGCGCGCAAGAATCGATGCGGCGGCTCTCCGGCGGGAATATCTACCTCAGCGGCCTCACCCTTGTCCAGGATGTCGAAGAGGCGACCGGCCTGACCATCGGCGGCGAAGGCTTTGACACGCTCGGCGGGTTCGTCATGGCCCGCCTCGGGCGCCTCCCCCGCACGGGCGACCTGATCGAAATCGCCGGCCACGAATTCCGGGTCATGGCCATGGACGGCCGCCGCGTCGATCGCGTCTTCATCTTCCGCAAAGGCGGAGCGCCCCCGCCCCCGGACGCCGCCACCCCCACCGTTGGCCATTAGCCATTGGCCATTGGCTCCGTAGCCGCGCCACCTGTGGGCGCGAGGCGTCAGCCGGAACACGCCCAGCGCCACACGCCCGCCGCCCGAGGTTCTCGGACGCCGAACATGGTCCGGGAACACCTGGCCGCGCCGGCCACGCCGGCCACGCCGC
>JANXYE010000536.1 GCA_025350285.1 Chloroflexota bacterium | reverse complement strand
GCGAAGCCGCCATCACGAAAGGGAAGATCGCCGATGTCCTCGAGGCGCGCGGCGACCTCGACGAGGCCCTCCGCATCCGCCGCGAGGAAGAGCTTCCTGTCTACGAGCGGCTTGGGGACCTGCGCGAGGCCGCCGTCGCTTTGGTGAAGGTCGGCGACATCCTTCACGCAAAGGGCGATGTTCATACCGCGGTGGGCCTCTGGCGGGACGCGCTTGCGACCTTGGAACGACTGGGGCTCCGGCGCGAGGTCGAGGCGGTTCAGTCCCGGCTGGCTAGTGGCCGCCGGTAATCCCCGCCGCCATCCGCGCCTGGTCCTTCGCCCCTTCGAGGTCGTAGCCGCCCATGGTGACGATGCGCTGGGCCGCGAGCCCGCCGCCGGCCGCGATCGTCGTGACCAGCTCCCAACCGCCGTAGGCGTCAGCCGTCAGGTCCCGGATCAGGTTGTAGACGCGCATCCGGTCTTCCACCCGCACGTCCTTCTTGGTATGCAGGTACTTGTTCAGCGTCTTCGTAATCTCCTCGTTCCGGTAGTCCGCTTCGGTCGGCAGGGTGAGGACGAGTCCGCCGCTCATATCGTGGATCTTCTGGACCATGCTATGCCAGTTGTTCGCCCCGTAGAACTTCCCGACGTTCACGGCCATCGGGTCCGGGTAGACCATGCCGGTCTCGGTCACTTTGTAGTTGCGCACGGCGCTTTCGAGCGACATCCGGAGCATCTCGGCATAGAAGACGAGGTCCGAGATCTTCTCCTGAATATGCGACGCCTTGTTGATGCCGTTCATCTCGCAGAGCAGCTGGGCCGTCCCCACGAGCAGTCGTGAGCGCTCCACCAGCGCAATCAGTCCGCCGACCCGCTCCCAGAGGCCGAGCGAACGGGCGAGCACACCAGCCAGCTGATACTCACCGGCGAGGAAGACCCGATCCCAGGGCACGAACACGTCGTCGAAAACGACGAAGCCCTCGGGCGCGTTGTGCTTCGCGCTGATGGGGTAGTCCATCTCGCTCAGGTTCGGGTGGGCGTAGGCCCGGTTGATGATCTTCACGCCCGGCGCGTTCGTCGGGATCGAGAACGACACCGACCACTGCTCTTCGCCCGGCCCCATCGCCTTCGTCGGCATGACGGTCTGTTCGTGCACGAGGCTCGCCCCGCTGATGTGCAGCTTCGCCCCGCGCACGACGATCCCGTCCGCGTTCTTGTCGAGGATGCGCATATAGAGGTCGGGGTCGTCCTGGTCCTTCGGGTGACGCGAACGGTCGCCCTTCGCATCGGTAATGCACTGGTCGGCGCGCAGGTCGTTATCGCGGCAGTGCTTGTACATGCGCTCGATGTTTTCGGCATACTGGCCGTTCACCTGGGCTACCTGGCCCTTGATGTTATAGAGCGCCATGAGGACGGCGGAGACGGCCGTGCTGATGCTCGTCATGTGCGAAAGCTGGATCCGCTTCTCCAGGTCCTCGACGGATGTCGGCACCTTGAAAATGCGATGCGCCAGTTCCCCCTCCTCGGTTTCGTAGACGCGGATGTCGCGCGTCGCCGGGTCGTCGTAGACGTAGTCCTCGGCCGTGTTGGCGATGGCCACGTCGAACCATTCGTTCTTCGTGACATCGGGCACGGACTCGCCCGCGATGTAGGTGACGCGTCCGTCGCGAAGGCTCTCTCGGTACCATTCGGGATTCTTGAGGCCCATGGGGTGTACTCCTCTTCAGATGCGGTGCGGGCGCCGAATCTGGCGCCCTCGAATGAGCGAAAGCCTAAGGCACGGCCAGGGGGGAAGGCCACCCGTCCGCTATCGCGGCAGTGGGTCTGCCTCGGTCCCAAGCGGAGCGGATGCCACGTCCACGCCAGTACGGTCTTGGCGTAAGATTCCGCGAGGAAGGAGGCGCAGATGAGAGGGCCGCTCGAAGGCATCCGCGTGTTCGACTTTACCCTCCTCATGGTCGGCCCGTGGTCGACCATGAACCTCGGCGCGCTTGGGGCGGACGTCATCCACATTGAGCGGCCTGGGATCGAGGACTCCGCGCTCGGCGGAGGCGTCCCGCCGTCGATCAACGGCACCTCGGTCGGCCACATCACGTGGAACATGAACAAGCGCCAGCTCTTCCTCGATGTGAAGGCCGAGCATGACCTCGAAACGGCTCACAAGCTCATTGCCACCTGCGACGTGTTCGTGAACAACATGCGTCCCGGCGTCGCCGACCGCGTCGGCCTCGGCTACGACGCCCTTCGCGAAATCAACCCGCGGCTTGTGTACTGCGCCATCTCTGGTTGGGGCGCGAGCGGCCCCCTCGCGGACCGCACGGCGACGGACCCCCAGCTCCAGGCGTTCACCGGCTTCGCGGGCAACAGCGGGGCGCCTGGCGGGAGGCCCGAGACCTATCGCCACTTCACCCAGCTCGACGCAACGACCGGCAACTACGCGACGATGGCAATCCTCATGGCCCTCCTCGCGCGCGAGCGCACGGGCCGTGGCCAGCGCATCGACCTGACAATGGTCCAGGCGGCGACCGCCGTCCAGGCGAGCCGCATCGGTGAGTACCTGGCCACCGGCGAGCAGCCGCCGCTGCTCGGTAGCGCAACCTCCTCGGCCGGTCCCAGCGAAGCGTTCCGCACCGAGGATGGCACGTTTCTCGGCGTCCAGGCGACGACCCTATCCCAGTGGCGGTCCCTTTGCGATGTCCTCCGCCTCGAAAGCCTCGCCTGCGACGCGCGCTTCTCCACGCTCGAAGGCCGGGTCCTCGGCCGCGAGGAGATCAGTGGGCACCTGCGGTCGGTCTTCGCCACGAAGCCGGCCCGCTGGTGGCGGCTCCAACTGGCGAAGGCGGGCGTGCCCTGCGCCCGGGTCATGCGCTTCGAAGAGCTGATCCACCACCCCCAGGTCACGGTGAACCGCTACATCGAGCCGATCGACACGGAGAGCTACGGCAGAGTTTACGCGACTGGCCTGCCCTGGGCGTTCTCCCGCACCCCGGCTTCCATCCTCCCCACGGCGCCCGCTGGAAAGCACACCATCGAGATCCTCGACGAACTCGCCTTGGTCGAACCCGGAGGCACGGGCGTATGAACGGCCCTCTCGAAGGCTTTCGCATCATCGAGCTTGGCCAGGGCATCCCGGCCGCCGTCGCTGGGATGCACCTTGGCGATGGCGGCGCCGACGTCATTAAGGTCGAGACCGGAGCCGGTGATATCGCCCGCGCCATGCCGCCGTTCTTCCCAACGGGCGAGAGCGGTGCTTTCGTCGCACTCAATCGCAATAAGCGCGGCGTCAGCCTGGACCTCTGCTCGGAGGCGGGCCGCCAGGTCCTCGAGAAGCTGATCGCGAGCAGCGACGCCCTCATCGAGGACACGGACTTCACCCGCGAGTTGGGCCTGGACATGGCCGGGATTGGAGCAGATCACAAGCGGCTGGTGCACTGCCGGATCAGCGGCTGGGGTAGTGCAGGGCCGATGGCGGATCTGCCCGGCGGCGAACTCCCAGCCCAGATGGCGGCCGAGGCCACCACCTCGCTCGGCGCCCTCGGC
>JANXYE010000484.1 GCA_025350285.1 Chloroflexota bacterium | reverse complement strand
GCGCCGGGTGATCGGCACGCAGCAACCTATCCAGCCGCGTCACCTGCCACTGCCCCTGTTCGCGCTCCGCCCGCTGGAGCCGTGGCTTGCCTATCGCTGCCTGTTCGCTCTCCTTTGGCTCGACATTCGGCGGAAGGTCCGGGAACTGCCCTTGCTCTGTCGTACCCACAGTTTCCGCTAACACTCCCTGCCGAGCGATCCCCAAAATCCGCTGGCAACTTGATTAATTCTCAGCCTCGGAGTTCTGACGAGCGTCGCTGGGCCTGCGAGCACCGGCCGGCCCGAGCCCTATCCGGGCATGAGCCGCCGCTCCCTGTCGGTCACGGTACCGAGCGCGTCCCTGACAGCAGAGCCGGGGCGGGCGCGTCAGGGGCGCTTCAGGCGGACGGCGAACCAGTTATCGTCGAGCGAATGAAGGGCAACCAGATCAAGGCCGATGCTCGCGCCGAGGTCACGGACGGTGTCGCGCGTGAGGTCGGTTTTGGAGTTGGCGGGGTAACCCACCCAGAGCTGGCCACGGGCGCCCAGGGAGCGCACGGCGGCGGGCACACGATCGAGGAACTCGGCGCTGGTCGCGGCGAACACGAGGACTGTGTCCGCCGGCGGGGCGTAGTCAATCCGCGCACCAGGCGGGAGGGGGTCGATAGAGAAGCCCGCGGGGGCGGAAACGAGCAGGATGCTGCCGCCGGCCCGGATTCCCAGTTTGTCGCTGACGGTCCTTTGCCCTGCCATAGCTCGCGCTAACCCCCCGCCGGCGGGGCTTCGTAGACCTCGGCCATGCCCTCAAGCACGGTATCGGCCAGGCGAAGGACGCGTTCGATCGCCTCGACAGAGTCTTCCGTCGAGAGTCCAGCCTCGGCGGCGATCTGGGCGGCGGTCTCTTCGAGGGTGCCGCGCATGGAATTGAAGGTGACCACGGCGGTTGTCAGCCGCACGTTCGAAGCGACCAGCGTGCGACCGTACTCGCGGCCGATCGTGCGGGCGTCCTCGGTGAAGCGCTCGCCCTTGGTTTCGGAGGCGATGTAGCGGGCAAAGAGGTCCACGAGTTGGCGGCCCATCAGACGCAGGCGGTCGCGTACGTCTTCCGAGAAGTCCCCAAAGACGGCCATATGGCTGCGCTCTTCGCCACGCACCAGCTGGCGCTTGACACGGCCAATGGCGATGTCGCTGATGCGGTCGCTGTCGTGCGAGGGGCTGGACGCGGCCGCGCTGATGATCTGGCGCAGGTCGTCCTCAAGCACGCGCCGATGGCCGCCGCTGGTGCGGTACGAGCGGACTTCCCCGGCGTCGGCCCAGCGCCGCACGGTCGACTCGCTGACGCCAAGCAGCGCGCTGGCGGCGCCAAGCGTGAGCCACGTCATCTTCCCCGGGGAGGGTGCTTCGGGCACGCAGCCAAACCTCCCAAATCTTCCGCATGATCGCGAAGTCCGGGTGGCGCGTCAACAGCCAGCGGTCAGGTGATCGTCGAAAAGTCGGCTGCGGCGAGGACGGCCGGCGGCTTGTCATCGACCGGCGCGGCGGTCGTGGTCGCAACCGGGGCGGCATCGAGTGCTGGCGTGCGCGTGGGCTTGGGCGTAGGCGTGGGCGTGTCGGCCGGTTTGGTGGCGATCGGTATCGCTGTCTTCGTGGGCGCTCTAGTCGGCGTTGCGGTCGCGGTCGGCGTGCTCGTCGAGGATGGCCGCGTCGGTGTGGCTGTGGCGGTCACCGCCGGCGCGGGCAGAGGCAGAGGCAGGGGTTCAGCACCGGAAGCAGCCGGGGTCGCGGCAGGACGAGGAGTCGCCGAGCGGGCGGGACCTACGGCCACGGAAACGGCTGGCCCCGCCGAAGCGGCCCGCGTGACATCCGCGGGGACTGCGGTCGCCTCCGTTTTGTCCGCTGCGGTAGCCGCCGGGCGGGATGCCGCCTCGTCAGCCTGGCCTGCCTCGCCCACGGCGCTGGCCTGCGCTTCGGGGGCGGCCAGCGGCCGGCGGCGAAGCTCGACGACCATCGCCTGCACTGGGCCATCGCCGCCGCGAACTCCCCGGACCCGGACCTCTGACCCGATCCCGAGGGCAACGCGCCCAACCGGGGACCCGTCGTCGTAGCGGAGGAGGGTATCGTCGTGCAGTTCCACACGGATCTCGCCCGTGTCGTAGGCGAGGTCGAACTTCGCGCCAGCGGACGTGAGCGCGGTAATGACACCTTCGATGTTGACTTCCGCGAGGGTCCCCGCGGGCGCGGTTTGGGGCTCGCC
>JANXYE010000044.1 GCA_025350285.1 Chloroflexota bacterium | reverse complement strand
CCGACGGGCGATTGCTCTACGTGGCTATCGGCGCGGACGGCTCAACCCTCTGGCGGCCCGCCGCCAAGGTCGCGGATCTCAGCCCATTCGTGAGCCGCGATTGGCGGCTCAGCGCTGATGGTTTGGCCCTTGCTTACATCGAGACGGACGTTTCGCATGGGCTCCAGTACCGGCAGAAGGTCGTTTCGCTCGCGGCTACCGCCTCCGCCGCGCAGTACGCCGACGACGGCGGGCAGCACCTGGGTGTCGCCTGGCCGCCCAGGGGCGCGGGACCGACTTTCGGCGACGACCCGGGCTCCGGACGGATCGCTGCGCAGTCGGCCACAGGCGGCTTCACGATCCCGCTCGACTACGCCCCCGGCGGCGAGGTCCTCGCGGTGCAGGCATGGAGCGGCGATTCCTACGCGGACGCCGGGACGATGTCACTCGCCGTGTTGAGCGCGAACGGCCAGGCGGCGATCCCCGGGGCATCCCGCTTCTTCGGCTGGACGCAGCGATGAAAGTCTTCCTTGCTTCCATGATCCTCGCCGGTTTCGCTATCGCCAGTCTCTGGACACGGACCCCCGCGGAGACGGCGCGCGCCTGTGGAGACGCCGGCGCTTTCGACTTCGACACGTTCGAATCGGAGAACTACACCGTCACCTACGCCCGCGCTATCGAACTGGCGACGGCGGGTAAAGCGATCACGTCCGCGTATTCGCTCCTCAACGCGAACGAGACCATTGATGTGCGCTATCAGGGGTTGCTGAAAGGCTCTCGGCTGGCGCGCAGCGCCGCCCCGGACGCGAACGCTCCAATCCCGCCCAGCGTCTACAAGTCGATCGCCTGGATCGAAGCGAACTGGAACAACGCCTCAGGGTCCGTGCCGTTTGGCGGCGTCGGGCCGGTCCTCGTTTCGTTCGATTGCGGCTATGGGTTGGGTCAGGTGACCACCGGGATGACGAACACGACCGGGACGGCGACGGCCCGCCAGGCGGCTATCGGTACGCACTTCCTCTTCAACATCGCGGAGGGGGTGCGGATCCTCGCGGACAAGTGGAACAGCGCGCCGCGCTACCGGCCGCTCGCGGGTACGGGCGACCCTTCGGCCCTGGAAGACTGGTACTACGCGATCTGGAGCTACAACGGCTTCGCCTTTAGCAACCACCCCCTGAACCCGATGCGCGATCCCCTGCGCGGTGGGGGCACCACCCGGCCGTTCCTCTTCCACTGCGACGATCCGGCGGCGCCCAGTTTCGGCGGCGGCGCTAGCGCGCAATTCAAATACTCCGACTTCACGTACCAGGAGCGGGTCTACGGATGTATGCAGTATCCGCCACAGCGTGCCCCTGTCGGCGCCCCGGGCGGTACGCCCAAGACGCGGATCTGGCAGCCTCAGCTGTTCAACATGCCAAACTTCGCCGAACCGGTAATCGCGAGCGCGTTCGACCCGAAGAACTTCACGGATTGCGAGGACGCCGGGTTCGCAGGCGGCTGCTCGAAGATGGACTTCCCCACCGCCTATACCCCGGCGCAGGCGCCCCCTCCAACGCCCACGCCAACGGGCAGCGCCACGCCAACCCCGACGGGTAGCCCGACGCCGACAGCAACGGCGACCGCGACTCCGAGGGTTCCGCCAACACCAGTTGTTCCCGTGGTGACCCATAAGGACAACACGCCGCCGGTCGATCCAGCGATCGCCGCCGCGCTTCTTGGCGCCCCGGTGTTCACGTTCTCCGGCCCCACCTCCGCGACCTTCTCGGTGCAGCCGGGTGGGACGGCGGAGAGCGCAACGATCACCGTGAAGAACACAGGCACGGGGATATTGCCCTTCCGCGTGCGCACATCGGCGGCCTGGATTGCGGTTCGCCATCCCGGCGACGACGCGTCGCGTACGCTCGATGGCGGCGTGGCTATCGGCGCCGAGGTGCAGGTGGTCACTCAGTCTCCCACCGCTGGCCCTCCGTCGCGCCCGCGGCTGTTTCAACTCGGCTACCAGAGTCAACTGATCATTACGCTGGTTCCCGGGCGGGTACCCGCCGGGACGACGGAGGGCAGCGTCTGGATCGAGCCGCTGTTTGGCTCTGGCACGGCTGTCCAAATCAAGATCACCGCCATGAGCAGCGGCGATCCGCTCCCCTACAAGGTCGTCGCGCCGGGCACAGCCTCCGACGCAAACTGATGCCCCGGACACCCCACAGGGCGGCCCTCCGGCCAACGTCGAATTATCGTAAGGTTAGCGGGCGCCGGTCCCCGCCCGCGCACTAAGATCCACGGGGAACAAGGGAGAACCCATGCGTTTCAACAAACGAACCCTCGCCGGCGTCGCGCTCGGTGCATTCGCGCTCTCCTTCGGCGCCGCGGCCTGCGGTGGCGATGACTCGCCGGGTGGCGGCGGTTCGGACGAAAAGTACGTGGCCAACATGTGCAAGGCCGTCAAAGACTTCGGCGTTTCGTTCGCCGACATCTCCTCTAAGGCGGCCACGGCCAAGAGCGAGGACGACGTCATCAAACTGCTCGTCGCGCCGCTGGAGAACGTCGCCAAGGCGTTCAAGAACGCTGGCCCGCCGAGCGATATCAAGGACGCGCACAACGCCGCCGTCAAGCAACTGGACGAGGCCGTCGCTGACGTCAAGAAGAACGGCGCCAAGTCCACCAAGTTCGCCAACTTCGAATCACCGAAGCTCTCCCCCGCCGCGTCCGCGCGGCTCGACGCGGTGGCCGCAAAGAACCAGGACTGCAAGGACGCCGACTTCAACTTCGGCAGCCAGTAACCTCGAACAACAGCACCCCTGGAATACGGAGCCGGGGTGACGCACGCCACCCCGGCCGTGTTAGCTGTTCGCCCAGGGCGTCGGCGTGCCGCATTCCATAGTCAGAACGCAGAACTGGGAACCCTGGACTCAGTGGGAATGGCCGCCCGGGCCGTGTGAATGGCCGTGGCCACCGAAATCGCCGCCCATGCCGCCAAAATCGTCCCCGCCGTCGTCTCCGTCACCGTCGCTGTCCCAGGGCGCGGGGCCGTCTCCAAGGGAGGCGTCGGCTTTGCCGATGAAGGCCCAGCCGCCGATGGCCTTGCCCGCGGGCTTGCCGCAAGTGGTACACGGCAGTTCCTGGACGACGTCGGTCATCGGCATGCGTTTCGTGAAGCTGGATTTGCACGTGCGGCAGACATATTCGTAGAGCGCCATCGGGACGCCTCCTTCGCGGGTGAGTGTGATGTAAGGCTGTGACGAACGGCGGTCAGGCGTTGCTCAGCTTGCGGACCTCATAGATAGCGGTATGACGGGCACGCATCGCTGGTTCTCCAGAATCCGTGGCGACGAGCACATCGAGCACGGCGAACTTGTGGCCCTTGCGTTCGAATGTCTCGAGTACCCGTCCCCGCGTCGTGAACCCCACGCCGGTGGGGATAGCGCGGAAGTGGGTTACGTCGCTGGAAACGTGGATCCAGGGCCCGAGTTCGACGTTGCGCACGAGAATGGTGTTGGCGAACCGAATCAGGTAGCCGGGGTGCAGCACAGCCTCCGGGCCGCGCCACAAGGGAAGGTCGTCCTCGATTTCGTCGAGGAACGCCTCGTTTTGGTCCGGATCCCAGGTCTGTGTCAACGAGCCCATGACGTTCATCTCGCCGAGGATGGAGGCGGTCGCGGGCGGCCGCATGGCGGGAAGCGAAGCCTCAGGGAACTCGCCGGGCGGCGGGGCTTCGTGAGCTTCCGCCGGGAGCGAGGCTGTACCCACCGCGCAGATGTCTTCGTGTTCGTTCAGCGCCTGGAGTTCGGCCTCGATACCCTTTTCCGAGACGGCCGTCACGAAAGCTCGCGCGATCACGAGGCCGCCCTCGTAGAAGGGCTTGTTGAAGCGCGTCGAAATGGTCCCGCGCTCCACCCAGTCGCGGCCGAAGGCGGTCACCAGCGGGCGCGTCATATAGGCGTGCACGGTGACGCCCGGTACGAGCCCGCCGGAGAACCCATACTGGCGGGCTACGGTGTCATCGTGGATCTTGTTTTCCGAATGAGCCGCGCCGTTTTGGGCGAAGGACCGGTGTTCGGGCAACGCGTCGCCAACCCGAAAGTCCGTGATCTTCACAGCAGGTTCCCCCGTCGTCTGGGCTCATAGGGCGTCGCCTCGGTTGCGGCCTGGCGGAAGCGGTCGAACATCGTGTCGTAACGGCGGACATTCGCGGCGCGATGCACGCCCTGGTGTTCGCAAGCGGAGCCCACCGAACAGCTCTGGCAGCAAAAGGCGCGGCCAGCCATGAGGTAGGGCGCTTCCGTGAGCCCGGTGTAGCAGCGCACGCATTTCGCGGTTCCCGGCATTGACCCCTCCACGACGCACCGGCGCCGGCGACATGTATCTGTTCGTATTCTGCCATCCGCCAGGCGTTGCCGAAACGGCGGACCTTCCGCGGCCATTGCGGACGCTCTCTAGGAAGGGCCCCTTCTCCCGCGGCGCCTGGGGAAGGGGTCGGGGAATGAGGCTAGCGCGCCGCCCAGCCATCCTTCACCCACTGGTAGTGCATGCGCCCGTGTCCGGCATTGGCCGAAATGACGCCGCCGATTGTGCCATCGGCCCATGGCGCTCCGGGGAGCTTTTCCGCCAGTTGGGCGTCGCTCAGCTCGCCGAGGAGCTTGAAGCTCTCCGCGCGGGCCTCCTGCCCAACCTGGATGCATTCGTTCAGCGACTTGCCCTGCTGCTTCAGCATCCAGTCCTCGGTCCAGGCGTGGACGCCCGCCATGATCTCTTCCATCGGGCGTTCCCGGCCGGAGGCGTCGGTCCGCAGGGCGACCGGGTTCGGATCCCCTTCCAGGTGGCGCCGAATCATCTTCGCGAAGTTGAACTCGATGAGGGCCAGGTGGACCAGGTGATCCTTGGCGTTCCACATCGTGGCCTTGTCGTGCTCGCTCGGGGTGGCGGGCTTGAGCAACTCCTCTTCGGACATCTCCGCGTAGGTCTCGATGAGCCAGGCGCGGTCCTTGTTCAGGGCGCTTTCGATTTCGATGCGGTTCATTTGTCTCCTCCAATGCGCAGGGCGGTTTGCGATCCGCCGAGCGATTTCTGTTCCGCCGGTGTGAGCCCGGCGGAGGCCAGTTGTTCGGTCACCTGCGCCGCGGCGGGAAGTCCCTCCGCGGGATCGATGATCACCCATGCCAGCCCGCGCGAGTTCTCCAGGAGCCAGCGCAGACGGGCGAGGGCCACCTCCGTCAGATCCTCGGCCTCTGGCCACCAGACGATACACGCCGCGGGCTCCGCCGTCCGCATTCCCGAGACGATGGAAGGCCGTGGCTTCAAGCCGGCGGCCTCCGCGAGCGCGGTGTCCGGCGGCGAAACGAGCAGGAGCGAGCCGGGTGCGGCTCCGAGGAGGTCGCCGAGCAATCCCATCGCAGGGAGGCTACTGGCCGGGGCGGTTCAACGCGAACCTCGGTTCACTTGCAGCCGGTCGACGAGATCCGCCAGGGGCACAATCGCGCTTTCGCCGCTCGCCCGCGCACGGAGTTCGACGCCGCCCTGGCCCAGCGCCCGCGGGCTGACCGTCAGGCGCTGGGGGATGCCCAGCAGGTCCGCATCCTTGAACTTTATCCCGGCGGAGTCGGTCCGGTCGTCGACGAGCACCGAGAGTCCGGCGGCTTCCAGGAGCGCCTCGACTTCGGCGAGGGCCGCGGCCACCGGTTCCTGGTCCAGATTCAAGCCAACGATGTGTATGTCGTACGGCGTTACCTCGGCCGGCCAGATGATGCCGTTCGCGTCGTGGTTCGCTTCAATCACGGCCGCCATCATTCGCTCGACGCCGATGCCGTAGCAGCCCATCACGGCCGGTTTCTGCTCGCCCTGTTCGTTGAGGTAGTGCACGCCCATCGATTCGGAGTAGATGGTCCCGAGCTTGAAGACGTGGCCCATCTCCATGCCCCGGCGGGATTCGAGCGCTGTCCCGCAGGTCGCGCACGCTTCGCCGGCGCGGGCGAGGGCGATGTCCGCCACGACGGTCGCCGTCCAATCGCGTCCGTAGTTCGTGTTCACGTAGTGGGCATCGGGCTCGTTCGCGCCCGCGACCAGGTTCGGCGCTTCGACGACGCTCTCGTCGGCGACGATCGTCATACCGCTGAGCCCAACGGCCGAGGCGGACCCGGGGACGAGGCCGGCGGCCTGCACCATGGCATCGTTCATTGGCTCCAGGTCGCTCGCCTTGAGTGTGTTCTTGAGCTTGATCTCGTTGACATCGAGGTCGCCGCGGATGGCCACGAACACGGGCTGGCCGTCCGCCCGGTAGAAGACCGCTTTATTCGTCTGGCGCGCGTCGATGCCGAGGGCCGCCACCAGGTCGGCGATCGTCTTCTGGCCGGGGGTCGCTATCTTTTCAAGCGGCTTCGCTTCCGCCGCGATGAACGGTTTGCGGCGGAACTCGGCCTTCTCGGCGTTCGCGGCGTACCCGCAGCCGGGGCAGAGGAGGATCTCGTCCTCGCCGTTCGGCGTGAGAAAGATGAACTCCTGACTATCCTTGCCGCCGATCGCGCCGCTATCGGCCGCCACAGGGATCACGGGCACGCCCGCCCGTTCGAAGATCCGGACATACGCTTTGAAGGCGGCATCGTACGAGGCGTCCAGCGTGTCCCAGCCGGTGTCGAAGCTGTAGGCGTCCTTCATGGTGAACTCGCGCAGGCGGACGAGGCCGCCGCGGGGGCGCGCCTCGTCCCGGAACTTCGTCTGGATCTGGTAGAGCGTGACAGGAAGGTCGCGGTAGCTCTGGATGGTTTTGGAGGCGAGGAAGCTGACGACCTCCTCGTGCGTAGGCCCGAGGGCGAAGCCGCGCTCCTTGCGGTCCGAAAGGCGGAAGAGGGTATGGCCCATGCTCTCGGCCCGGCCGCTCTGTTCCCACAGCTCGATCGGGTGGAGGGCCGGGAGGTGGACTTCCTGGGCGCCGCTGCGGTCCATCTCTTCGCGAATGATGTTTTCGAGCCGGCGAAAGACGCGCCAACCGAGCGGAGCGAAACAGTACGTCCCGGCGGCCAGCTGCGTCACGAGGCCCGCGCGAAGGAGGAGCTGGTGGCTCGGGAGTTCGGCGTCGGCGGGCAGCTCTCGCAGCGTTTTGAACAGCAGCTTACTCATGCGCATGGAGGCGTCCTTGGTGGCGTTGGCCGGGGATGTGGGTTCAAGGCTTGCCGCCCGTCCCGCTCTGGGTCAAGTCGCGGGCGCCCGCCGTGGCCGTTCCCAGTCGGCGGTATCGAGGAGGAGGGTGACCGGCCCATTGTTCAGTAACTCGACCTCCATGTCCGCCCCGAAGACTCCGCGTTCGCACGGGACTCCGCGTGCGGCAATCTCGGCGCAGAACGCTTCGTAGAGTTCGCTCGCGAGCACCGGATTGGCGGCGCCGGAGAACGACGGGCGGTTGCCGCGCCGCACGTCCGCGAAGAGGGTGAACTGGCTCACGCAGAGGACTGCTCCGCCAATGTCGATGACCGAACTGTTCATGTTTTTGGAATTCACGCAAAACACGCGCAGACCGACGACTTTGGCCGCCAGGCGGCGGGCAATCGTGGCGTCATCCGCGGGACCGACTCCGAGCAACACGAGCAATCCGTCGTCTATCGTGGCCACGATCTCGCCTTCGACAATCACCTGCGAGTAGGCCACACGCTGGACAACGGCCTTCATGGGGCGCGGCCTCAGGAAGCCGCGGAGGCGAGGGAGTCGCCCGACGAACCCTTGGACCCGCTGGACTTTGACTCGCCCGACGAACTCTTGGGCTCGCTGGACTTCGATTCGCCCTTCGACTCGGACTTCGCGGGCTTCGATTCAGACTTTGTCTCCGGCTTCCCGCCGGATTTCGTCTCGGCGTTTCCTTCGGCCTTCGAGTCCGACCCGCCTTCGGACGGGGTATCCGCTATCGCCGTTGTCTTGCTGCGGCTGTCGGTCGCGTACCAGCCACTGCCTTTGAAGACGATACGAGGGGCCGTGAGGACACGCTTTGCGGTCGCCTTGCCGCACTCCTGGCAGGTTTGCGTCGTGGGCGCGTCGAAGCCTTCGCGCAGTTCGTACATCGCCTTGCACCTTGGGCAACTGTAGTCGTAGGTGGGCATCCGGTTCCTCGCAGCTTGTCGAGCTATGATCCCGAACTTAGCACTCGCCTGTCAAGAGTGCTAACCAGAGAGGCGAGTCTTGAGTACGCTGCCCGGTACTCACGGTCCGCTAAGGTTCGGCGGCGCATACTTGGATCGGATGCGCATTCTCTTTGCCGAAGACGAACCCACGATCCGCACATACGTAGCGCTCGGCTTACGGGAGGCCGGATACGCCATCGACGTGGCGGACAACGGCGAAGACGCCCTCGCCCTTGCTCGCGTGGTGCCGTATGACGCGCTCATCCTCGACATCACCATGCCGGGGATAGACGGCCTGGAAGTGTGCAGGCGCTTGCGCGGCAGCGGCCTGCCCGGAGCGCCAGTCCTCTTCCTCACAGCCCGCGACGCGGTGGAGGATCGGGTCATCGGTCTGGACGCTGGCGCTGAGGACTACCTCGTGAAGCCGTTCGCACTGGCCGAACTGCTGGCCCGCGTGCGTGCTCTCCTGCGCCGTGGTGGCGGGGCCCCGCCGGTGCTCCGCGTGGCAGACCTCACGTTGGACCCGGCGGCCCACCAGGCGACGCGCGCTGGCATCGATATTCGCCTGACCGCGAAAGAGTTTGCCCTGCTGGAGTACCTCATGCGGAACGCCGGGACTGTCCAAAGCAAGACGATGATCGCCGACCACGTCTGGGACCTCGAACTGGACGGCGAAACGAACTTCATCGAGGTGCTCATCCACGGGCTACGGAAGAAGGTCGATTTTCCGTTCGATTCCAGCGTGATTCAGACCGTGCGCGGAGTAGGGTATCGGATCGATGCATCGCTCGCGGCTCCGTAGCTTCCCGATCCGGCTGCGCATTGCGTTGGCAATCCTGGCCGTCTCCGCCGGTGCGCTCATTCTCATGTCCACGGCGGTCTACCTGCGCTTTGAGGCCGACCTCAGAGACAACCTTGACGACACGGTGCGGGCGCAGCTTGAGACACGCCGCGGGCTTCTCGACGGGGCGGGGCGGTTGCCCGCGGTTCAGCAGCCGAACGAAGACGCGCCGGTCTTGCGAGTATACGGAGCGGGCGGCGAAGTGCTCCAGGATCTGAGCCCGGGAGTCGCAGCCACGGTTGATGAGCGCGCGCTTGTCGCGCGGGCCGCCGCGGAAGGAGACGCGCTGAGTTCCGTAAGGTACGGGCGGGAAGAGCTGCGCGTGGCCGCGGGCCGCACGTCCGGCGGTGCGACCGTCGTCGTGGGTATCCTCCGGGAGCCGGTCACGGAACCGCTGGCACAACTGCGCACGACGCTGGGCATTGCCGTGGCGGTCACCGTGGTGGGGCTCGCGGGCGCATCGTTCGAAATCGCCCGCCGCGCCCTCCGCCCGATCCGCGAGATTACGCGGACCGCCCGCACCATCAGTTCGGGGCAACTCGACCGTCGCATTGAAGGAGCCACCGCCAGCGATGAGGTGGGTGAATTGGCCGTCACCTTCAACGCGATGCTCGATCGGCTGGCCGCTGGGATTGAGCGAGAACGGCGTTTCATCGCCGATGCCTCGCACGAACTGCGCACGCCGCTGGCCGCCCTGGAAACGGCGCTCGATGTGACCCTTTCGCGGCCTCGGCAGGACGAGGTGTATCGCACGACGCTTGAAGACGCGCTCGCCCAGTCAAAGAGCCTCTCAAGGCTGGTGCGCCAGTTGCTCCTCCTGTCGCGTATGGATTCGGGTGCACAGGCAATCGAATTCGCGGCAGTGGACCTCGCGGACCTCGTTTCTGCGGTCGCCGAGGGATTTGCCGCCGACCATCCCCGCGCGCGGCTCCGCTACGACGCGGCGGAGGCGGGGGCATGCGTGTCGGGCGACGCTGAACTCCTCGTAAGGGTGATTGCGAACATTCTGGAGAACGCGTTCGTTCACGGCGGCGACGACGTTGAGGTCGATGTGCGCCTTGAGGAGCGCGGCCGGCACGTCATCCTCACGTTCGCCGATGACGGCCCCGGCATCCGGGCGGCCGTGCGAGGGGCAGTGTTCCGCCGCTTCCAACGTGGCGCCTATGCTGGCGGGCGCCCGGGAAGCGGCCTCGGGCTCGCGATCGTCGAGTCGATCGTCCAGTTGCACGGTGGGGCTGTGGACCTGCCGGAGGTCGCGCGGGGTACAACCGTGCGAGTCGTCCTGCCACGGCTCGGCCAGCCCTGATCCGGGGCGGGCAGGCTCATCTTCCGCTAAGCTACGGCCGCCATCATCGGACTCGCCCCACTGGGGCGAGGAGGATTGGTATGTCACTCACACGGTTGGTCCACAATTGGATGCTGATCGGGGCCGTTGCCCTCACGCTCGGCTTGCTCAGCGTGGCCGGCGTCACGGTCAGTCGGGTGTACGCTGGCGGGAACGGCTCGGGGCAATGCCAGGATGACGGCGAGGAAGCGGATGGCGCCGTCGAAGATCCGGCCAAGGAGGCCGCTGACGATGCCGCCGAGGCCGCTGCTGGATGCGTTGACGAGGACGGCGATTAGCCCAGCGCACGGTGGTCAGGAAGCCGTGTCTCGTTGGGACCTGGCTTCCTGACCAAGCCGGGCAAGCAGCGGTCGCCGGCCGAAGCCCAGGGCGCTCGCCCGTGGTGGCGAGACGGGCCCTTCGGCCGCCAACGCGGGGAAGCGTTCCAGCAGCGCGCGCAAGGCGATCCGCGCTTCGAGGCGTCCGAGCGTGGCTCCGAGGCAGAAGTGCAATCCCCAGCCGAAGCCGAAGTGCGGGTTCGGGTCTCGTTCGAGGTCGATTTCCGCCGGGCGTTCAAACACGGCCGGATCGTGGTTGGCGGCGGCTATCGAGAGAAAGACGTTTTGGCCCCGGCGCAGTTGCTGGCCGCCGCGTTCGTGGTCCGCCGCGACCTTGCGCACCATCGTGCGAGCCGGGCCCACGACGCGCAGGAACTCATCGACGGCGGTCGCGTCGGCCTCAGGATGGTCCCGCAGCCAGGCGGCGAGTTGCGGGCGTTCCAGTAACAGCCCCAGCGCGTTGATGAGAAGCGTGGTCGTCGTTTCGTGCCCGGCAAAGAGCAGTAATGTGCAGGCGCCGATCAGTTCCAGGTGAGTCAGGTCACTGTCGTCCACCGCAATGATCGCCGAAAGCAGGCTTCGCGACGGGTGGGCACGCTCGCGTTCGATAAGGCCTGAAAAGAAGTCGCTGAACTCCTCCGTCGCGGTGAGAATAGGTGCTTCGTCCACTTCGCCCGGCGTGATGGCGAACACGATCGACGAGAGGTCATCCGACCACCGTTGGAGGCGGTGGCGCTCTTCGCCCTCGACGCCGAGCATGGCCGCGATGACCAGCGCCGGGATCGGCTTGGCGAACGCCTGGCTAAGGTCCACGACGTCACCATCGAAGCGGTCCAGCGTTCCCGCCACGATCGAGCGGATCTCCGGCTCCAGGGCCGAGATAGCGCGCGGCGTGAAGACCGAACGTACCGGCTCGCGCAGGCGGGTATGGAACGGTGGGTCGCGGAAGTTCATCCAGCCGCTGAGCAGCTCTACGACGCGCTCGAACGCGGCTGAACGGCTGGCGGCTACCCTTTGCAGCGGCCCGGTTCGGTCGGAAGAGAGCGTTGTGCCGTCGCGAAAACCAGCCTCGACCTCGGCATGGGAGAGCACGAGCCAGGCGCGGTGCAGGTCGCTCCACTGGATATCGCCCCCCTCTCGGGCAGCGGCAAAATAGCCCGCCGGGTCTCGTAAGGACGCTTCGGAACCGAGGTCTATCTGCACGGCTGGCTTCCCCTTCGCCCACGCCACTATACCGGGTTGCCAGGCGGGTCAGGCCATCTTCGCGATTCGGTCGTCATCGAATTCGAGCCCGAGGCCTGGCCCGTCGGGGATTGCCAGCCAGCCGCCCGGTTCGATCCGCGGAACTTCCTTAAAGAGAGAGTTCGTCCAGGCGACGTGTTCCGTCGTCAGGCCGTTCGGGATGGCCGCCATCGCGTGGACGAACAACTCCGTCGCCAGGTGGCTGGCAACTGGCAGGTTGAACGCCTCCGCCAGGTGGGCGACCTTCAGGAACTGGGTGAAGCCGCCCACGCGGAAGAGGTCCGGCATCACGATGTCCACGGCCCGCGACTCCAGTAGCTGTCGAAACGGGGCGAGCCCATAGTGGTACTCCCCGGAGCAGACTGGGGTATCGAGGGCGTCGGCGATGCGCGCCTGCCCGGCGAAATCCTGGAAGTGTGTTGGGTCTTCGAACCACGAGAGTTCGTAGCGTTCGAGCGCGCGGGCGAGGCGAAGTGCGTCGTGTACGGTGGGGAGTTGATTCACGTCCACCTTGATTTCGACGTC
>JANXYE010000413.1 GCA_025350285.1 Chloroflexota bacterium | reverse complement strand
TGCGGCGAACCCGGTCAAGAACGCGCCCGCCGGTCACGGGATCGATGGGTCGAACTCCATCGAAACGTGGCCCGCCGCCTTGAGCGCGTCGTACTCGGCCTCACTCACGCCGATGACCTCCCGGTAGACGTAATCGTTGTGCTCCCCCAGCGCGACCGGCGCCTGCCGCACCGTGATCGGCGTTTCCGGCATGCGGTAGAACGGCGTGATATAGCGGTGCCGCCCAATCGGGTCCAGGAGTTCCTGTGCCTGGAAGACGCCGCGAGCGATGACATGCGGGTCGTCGTACGTCCTCGACGATTCGAGCACCGGCGCGGCCGGGATGCCGCGTGATTGCAACAGGTGGAAGACCTCGTAGTCGTCCCGTGAGCGTGTCCATTCGGCGATACCCCGCTCGAGTTCGTCCTGGCGGCTGGCCCGGCCGGGAGCCGTCGCCAGTTCTGCGTCCGTGGCCCAATCGTCCCGGCCAAGCAGGTCGCAGAGCGTCCGCCACTCGGCATCCGAACGCACCGAAATCGACACCCAGCGATCCTCGGCCGCGTGCGCGTCCCCACCGCGACACGGGAAGACGCCCTGCGGCGCCCATCCGTAGACCGAGCGGTTGCCCATACGCTCCGGCGTCGCTCCGTTCAGGGCCCGCTCCATGAAGCCCTGCGCGAGCATGGCCGAGGCGTTCTCCGCCTGGCTCATTTCGATGAGTTGCCCGCGTCCCGTCTTTCGCCTGTGCCAGACGGCCATCATCACCGCCAGCGCCGCCTGCGCCCCGGCCAGGTAGTCGCCGCTGAAGATGGCGCTCGTGGATGTCAGATCTAAACCGGGGTAGCCGCGCAGATAGGTGTGGCCCATCACGCTCTCCAGGTGGACGCCTAGCGCCCTCGCCTGCGCGTACGGCCCGCTCGAACCGTAGGCCGCCATCCGCACCATGATGATGTCCTCCTTGATCGCCTTCAGCCAGTCGAACGTTACGCCGAGCTTTTCCAGCGTTTCGGTCGCGTTGTTCTCGACCACGGCGTCCGACTTCGCCACCAGCCGGGCGACGATCTCCTTCCCCTCAGGCGTACGCCAATCGACCGTGAAGCTCTTCTTGTTGCGATAGAGCGAAACGAAGGTCGGGTGGTAGTTCCATGGGCGCGGCCCCGGCTCGTTGTTGGGGTAGCCGCCCGCCGCCGGTGGCAGAGCCGCCAACAGCGCCTTCGAAGGCCGGATGGTCGTGCCGCGAGTCATCGGCGGTAACACGAACGGGTTCTCGACCTTGATCACCTCGGCCCCGAGGTCCGCCAGGAGCAACGTCGCGAATGTGCCCGCCCACACGACGCAGAGGTCCACCACCCGGACCCCCTCCAGCGGCAACGCCTTACTCACGCCGCCGCCCCTTCTTCAACCCGGGCCGGGACAACCTGGGCGCCGAAGGGCGTGCTCCCCTCCCGTCCTTCCACCGAAGGATCGGGAGACCCATGGTCAAAGACCAGGGCGACGGATGAAAACAGGGGTCTCGGTGGTAGATCAGAGGACGACCCCTTTCCTGTGCCGCGGGCCCGGTCGGGAGACTTTCTGAGACGCCCGGCGGAAGGACTGACTGTACCACGGCGTCACCGGCGGTTCGCGGGGCATTGGATATGCCATCGTGGCCGCCTGCCGTGGTACCGAAGCGTTGACAAGCGGACCACGGGGCGCGCACCGTACCGCCCGAGAGAGGTGACCCGTGGACGTTGGCATTTGCGTCGGAGCCATGATCAGCGACATCGACTACATCGTCCTCGCGGAGGAACTCGGCTACGAAAGCGCCTGGATCGCCGATTCCCAGATGATCTGGTCGGACTGCTACGCCACACTCGCCCTGGCCGCCGCGCGCACGACGCGGATAAAGCTCGGGACCGGGGTGGCCATCGCCGGTACGCGCATCGCGCCGGTGACCGCCGCCGCTATCGCCTCGTTCAATGAGATCGCGCCGGGCCGGGTCTTCCTCGGGCTGGGCACCGGCCACACGGCCATGCGCACGATGGGCCACGACCAGATGGGCCTGCGTGAGTTCAAGGAGTACGCCCGCGTCGTCCGCGACCTGCTCGATGGCAAGAACACGCCGTTCACGCTCGACGGAATAACGCGCGACGTGACGCTCATGCACCAGGGCCGAGGGTACTACGCGCTCGAACCTCGCATCCCAATCCATATCTCCGGATTCGGGCCCCAAACGCAGCGTTGGGCCGGCGCCTTCGCCGACGCGCTCGTCCTCGCCGGTGTGGCCCCGGAGGTGATTGCCGAGGCGGTCGCGAACGCCCGCGAGGGCGCCTCTCGCGCCGGCCGCACGCTCGACGCCAGCTTCGAAGTGTCAAGCCTTGTCAACACCATCGTCCTCGCGCCCGGCGAGACGCTCGAATCAGAGCGCGCGATCGAAGAGACCGGGAGCTGGGTCGCCGCCGGGATTCACTACGCCTACGAAGTCGCGAAGGAGCCGAAGCG
>JANXYE010000395.1 GCA_025350285.1 Chloroflexota bacterium | reverse complement strand
CCGGCTAACCCTACGCGGCTGGCCGCCCAGGCGCCTGTGTTCGGGGCGGATGCCTCGCCGCTGGAACCGGAGCTACGTTCGCAACCGTCCGGGATCGGGCATCCGACGGTTACCTTCCCGGCTTGATGGTATTGGTGCCTTAACGGCCCCCCGTGGGGCGGATTGACCAACACCCGCGCAGAATACTACAGTTGGTGTAGTAATCAATCGAGGGGAGAGAAATCATGAAGTCAATGCTCGGGATGTGTTTCAACTGGAAGGTCCTCGTTGGCCTGGGAGCGGTGGCGGTGACACTGTTCGCCGTCGCGCCTGGTTACGGGCTGGCGGCTCTTCCCCTGCTCCTGTTCGCGGCCTGTCCGCTTTCGATGGTGGCCATGATGTTCGCGATGAAGGGTGGCATGGGAGCCATGAGAGGCCACAAAGAGGAAACCAGCCCGGAATCGTCTGAGGTTCTCCGTGCCCGGCTCGCGGCCCTCCGTGAGGAGGAGCTCGAGCTCGATCGACGACTCAGCCAGCCGGTGGCACCACTGGAGATCCCTGTTCCCTCCGTCCGGGCCGCGGCTTCCTCCCCAGAGAGTGCTCGATGAGTGCACGCTCCAACCGTACCCCGACGGTGGCGCGACGCGGCGGGAGCGCGCAGGAGGCTCGTGGTCGAAACCTGCGCTGGTGGATCGTGGGAATCGCGGCGGTGGTGGTGGCTGCCGGTCTCGTTGTCGCGTTCGTTGCGCGCGGTTCGAGCGATTCTCAGTCCCTGCCCGCCAATGCGGCCGCCGTGACCGCGCCTGGGGGGACCGGGGAACTCTCACAACTTCGTACCCCCGACTTCCATTCCCTTGCCATCAGCCCGGCGGACCCGAACACCATCCTCTACGGTCATCACGGCGGGGTGCTCCGCAGCACCGACGGCGGCCGGACCTGGGAGAAGACGACCCTGACGGGCGCCACCGACGACGCGATGGGGATGGGCATTTCTCTATCCGACCCGAAGATCGCCTTCGCCGCCGGGCATGGCACCTTCTTTCGCAGCTCGGACGCGGGCAAAACTTGGACCTCAATCCGGGCACGGCTGCCGGGGACCGATGTGCACGGGATGGCCGTGGCCCCGGACGCGGCTGGCACCCTCTACGCCAACGTCGTGGGCTTCGGGCTGTACGTCAGCAAAGATGCCGGGGACAGCTGGGCGAAGGCGAACAGCCAGGCCCTACCGGGCGACGTGATCCAGGTCAGTGCCGGACCCGGCGGGCGGGTGTATCTGGCCAGTGCCGGAAGTGGAATACTCCGCAGCGATGATGGCGGAGTCACCTTTCGCGCGACGGCCAAGGCCGGGGGCAACCTGCTGACGGTCGCTGCCTCCGCGGCCGAGGCGGACACCGTGTATGCCGGTACGGAGACGGGCTTGCTTGCCTCCCGCGATGGCGGCGCGACCTGGACGGAGCGGGCGCTGCCCGGCGGCGGCCAGATGATGGTGAGCGCCGTCAACCCCCGCGACGCCAACGACCTGGTCGTGGTTGCCGTGCGGGCTGACCGGGCGGGACACGTCTTCAGGAGCCGTGACGGTGGAGCGTCGTGGACGAACCAGTAGACGCCGTCGCCCCCGCGCTCACGGATCCACTGGAACCGCCGCCGCGCCGCCGGCGGCGCGAGCGGTCGGTCGGCCGAGACGTGGGCGTACCGCTCCTCGCGATAGCGGCCGTCCTCGGCGCGATCTTCGCGGTGCAGTATCTGCGCACACTACGCGCTGAGTCCGGCAACTCCGGGGTCACGACGACGGTGCTCGGCAGCGACGGATTCACGCCGATCAAACTGGGTGTCATCAGCGGAGGCGATATCGACCTCGGGAAGCCGGCGCCCGACTTCCAATTGGCCGACGCCGGCGGGGCGGTCGTGACGCTCGCTGACTTCCGTGGCAAGCCGGTGATGGTGAACTTCTGGGCAACCTGGTGCGTGCCCTGCCGAAAAGAGACGCCCGACCTCGTCGCGTTGCAAACCGAATGGGGGACGACGGCGCAGATTGTCGGCGTGAACTACTACGAATCGCCCGACACGGTGCTCGCCTTCGCCAGCGAGTTTTCCATGAATTACCCACTGCCGCTCGATCGAAACGGAGAAGTCACCGGTTCGTACAAGCTCACCGGCCTGCCCGAAAGCTTCTTTCTGGACGGCCAGGGTGTTGTCCGTGATCACCGCATCGGGATCGTCCCCCCCGGGGTGGCGCGCTGCATCGTGGCCGGCATCCAACGCGGCCAGTACAAACCCGATGAGTGCCGTTGATGGACTTTGTACTGGGCTTCGACAAGGCGGCTCCGGGGCT
The DNA here is from genome assembly GCA_025350285.1 of Chloroflexota bacterium. Taxonomy (GTDB): domain Bacteria; phylum Chloroflexota; class Dehalococcoidia; order Tepidiformales; family Tepidiformaceae; genus JANXYE01. The sequence goes on along the minus strand of JANXYE010000395.1, from coordinate 325 downwards.
CCTCCTGGCGTTCGTCGCGGGCGTGGTCAACAGTCTCTCGCCATGTTGTTTGGCGATGACGCCCGCCTTCGTCGCGCACCTGGCCGGAGTGCAGGCGGAAACCGCCTCGCGGCGGTTGGTCTTCAAACATGCGGCGGTTTACGTCCTCGGGTTCTCGATGGTCTTCGTCGCCATTGGCGTCGGCGTGAGTCTCGCCGGCTGGGCCCTGGTCGATGCGCGGCCATTGCTCTTCAAACTTGGCGGGACAGTGGTCATCATCTTCGGCCTGATTCAGATGGGCGTGTTCAACGTCTCCTTCCTGCAACGTTCGTTCGAAGTCGATGCC
>JANXYE010000390.1 GCA_025350285.1 Chloroflexota bacterium | reverse complement strand
CCTCATCTACCGCAACTTCCTGAGCTGGGCGCGGGCGGGCATGCCGGAGTGTGAGTTCCGAGTACCGAGTTCCGAGTACCGAGTGTGAGTCTCATCATCATTCCGGCGATTGATATTCGTGGAGGGCGCTGTGTGCGGTTGCTCCAGGGCGACTACGCGAGGGAAACCCGGTATTCGGACGATCCGGTGGCGGTTGCGAGACGCTGGGAAGCGCTCGGCGGCGAGATGATCCACGTCGTCGATCTTGATGGGGCGAAGAGTGGGGCGCCGGTGAACCACGAACTCCTCGCCGCAATTTGCGCCGCTGTGCGTGTGCCGGTGGAGGTTTCGGGCGGCCTGCGGACCATGGCGGACATCTCGGCCGCGTTTTCTTACGGCGCCGGGCGCGTCCAACTCGGGACCGCCGCCGTCCAAGACCCGGCGCTCGTGCGCGCAGCCTGTGCCGCTTTCCCCGGCCGGATCGTCGTCTCCATCGACGCAAAACACGGCGAGGTGATGACCGACGGCTGGACCGAAGGCGGCGGTGTCACGGCTTCGGCGCTTGCGGCGCGGATGGTCGAACTTGGCGTTTCGCGTATCATGTACACCGATATCAGCCACGACGGCATGCTCGCCGGACCGAACCTCGAAGCGCTCGCCGACCTCGCCCGCACCCTGCCCGTGCCGGTGGTTGCATCGGGCGGCGTCTCGAGTCTCGACCAGATCCGCGCCGTCGCCGCCACCGGCTGCGAAGCCGTCATCATCGGCAAGGCCCTGTACGAAGGGACGCTGACCCTCCCGGAAGCGATCAGGTCCGCCAACTCGGAACTCGGAGCTCGGAACTCGGAACTCTCATGTTGATGCGCCGCATTATCCCCTGCTTCGACGTCCACAATGGCCGCGTGGTGAAGGGCGTCTCGTTCGTCGAACTGCGCGACGCCGGTGACCCGGTCGAACTGGCCAAGCTCTACGACCGTGAGGGCGCCGACGAACTCGTGTTCCTCGACATCACGGCGTCCTCCGACGACCGCGCGACCGTCTACGACATGGTCGCGGCGACGGCGGACCAGGTCTTCATCCCGTTCACGGTCGGGGGCGGCATCCGGGCCGCTTCGGACATGAAGGTCATGCTCGAACTCGGCGCGGACAAGGTGAGCATCAACAGCTCGGCCGTGGCCACGCCTGACCTTATCAACGAAGGGGCGTACCGCTTCGGCAGCCAGTGCATCGTGGTCGCGATCGACGCGCGAGCCGTGCCGGGGAAGCCGGGTTCGTGGGAGGTCTACACCCACGGCGGGCGCAAGGCCACTGGCATGGACGCGGTCGAGTGGGCGCGCGAGGCGACCCGCCGGGGGGCCGGCGAGTTGCTCGTCACGAGCATGGATACCGACGGCCACAAGTCCGGCTACGACATCGCCATGCTGCGGGCCATCAGCGAAGCGGTGACCGTCCCGGTCGTCGCGAGCGGTGGCGCGGGCGGCCCCGAACACATGGTCGAGGCGCTGACGGCCGGTAAAGCGGACGCCGTCCTGGCCGCCAGCATCTTTCACTTCGGCACGTACTCGATCCGCGCGGTGAAGGAACATCTGGCGGCGGCGGGTATTCCCGTGCGGCTGGAAACGGATCGGGGCGCCGCGTTCGATACGCCGTCAGATGGCGCTCCGCGTACACGATAAGCAACCTCCATCCAGAGTATGGAACCGCCACCGCGAGGGCCGCGTATCATCTTCAAGAGGTTCGTCGGGAGGTGCTGGCCATGCGTTCTCTGACTCGAAGATTCCGCGGCGCGCTGTTGCTCGCTCTGGTGGTCACTGCCGCCGCGGTCGCCAAACCTGATGGCGCCCTCGCCGGCGGCGGCTGTCGAGGCGAGAAATCGACCGAGGCGACGGGTTCCGTGGTCGAGATGAAGGAGACCTGTTTCGTACCCACCGTCCTCCACGCGAACGCTGGCGAGGCGGTTACATTTCGGAACGCGAGCGACCTCCCCCATTCCGTCGCGGGCGCCACGCTCGAGTGGGGTAACTACACGGAGCAGCAGCCCGGCCAAAGCGTGACCGTCACGTTCGCGAAGCCTGGCGTTTATCCGTACTACTGCTTCGTCCACAACGGAATGATCGGTGCCGTCGTAGTCGGCGGTTCGGCGGACGCGAGCGCGACTACCCGGGTCGAAGCCCAGGTCAGGTCACAGGCAGCGGCCACTGTTGCCGTTGCCCCGCCGGCAGCGGGGACGGGCAGCGCTGGTGGCGGCAATCCGTGGGACGCGACCCTCGTCGTGCGCGCCGGGCTCGGGGCCACGCTCGTCGGCGCCGGGCTGCTCTTCCTCGTGGTTCGCAAGCGCCGGACGTAAGCGGCTGGAAACAAAAGGAGGCGCCGCTCGCGCCTCTCTTCTCCTGTTCGGCGTCTACCGCTAGAAGTCCTGGAAGTTCCAGGACTCGCCCGTGCGGTACTTCCGCAGCGCCGCGCGGGAGACGACCATGCGGTGCACTTCGTCCGGGCCGTCGGCGATACGCAGCGTGCGGGCCGCCTTGTACATCGCCTGCAACGGCGTGTCGGTCGTGACGCCCATCGCGCCGTGAACCTGGATCGCCTTGTCGATGACTTCGCAGGTGACGTTCACGACGAAGAACTTGATCATCGACACTTCGACGCGGGCCTCGTCACCGGAGTCGATCTTCTGGGCCGCCTGCATCGTGAGCAGACGGGCCGCCTGGATGTTCACCAGCGAATCGGCGATCCAGTTCTGGATTGTCTGCTTCTCGGAAAGGGTGCTGCCGAAGGCCGAGCGGGTAAGCGCTCGGTTGCACATCAGGTCGAATGCGCGCTGGGCCTGGCCGAGGGCGCGCATGCAGTGATGGATGCGCCCCGGGCCGAGCCGCTTCTGCGAAAGCTTGAAGCCCGCGCCTTGCGGCCCAAGCAGGTTGGTGACCGGCACGCGGACGTTGTCGTAGAGGACCACCGGGTGGTTCGAGTCTTCTTCGCCCCAGACCTCGACGATCCGTTCGATCTTGAAGCCGGGCGTGTCGGTCGGGACGACAATCTGGCTCATGCGGCTGTGCGGCGGCTGGTCGGGGTCGGTCACGCACATGACGATGGCGAAAGCGGCGCCGATAGCGCCCGAGCTGAACCACTTGCGCCCGTTGATGACGAATTCGTCGCCTTCGCGCACGGCTGTTGTCTGGAGACCGGTCGGGTCGGCGCCGGAGACGGCCGGTTCGGTCATCGAGTAGCAGGAGCGGACATCGCCCGCCACGAGCGGCTTCAGGAACCGCTCCTTGATCTCGGGCGAGCCGTACTGGTAGAGGATTTCGGCGTTGCCGGAGTCCGGCGCCTGGGAGCCGAAGGCCGGCGAAGCGACGAGCGAGCTTCCGATGATCTCGTTCATGTAGGCGTAGGTGAGGAAGCCGATGCCCATGCCGCCGGCTTCCTTCGGCAGGTGCGGCGCCCAGTAGCC
>JANXYE010000389.1 GCA_025350285.1 Chloroflexota bacterium | reverse complement strand
ACCTCCTGCATCGATGGCCTCAAAGCCATCTATAGCTGCGAGGTCTACGCCGATAGAGCCGAGCCATGGCTGAAGCCCGGCCAGCTCAACCACCACATCGGCCACGGCGAATCCGTGAACGTCGGCAGTCTCACCTTCGACGCCCTCAGCGTCCCCGGCCACACCCCCGGCAGCACCACCTTCGTCCACAAAAAGCACGCGTTCGTCGGCGACACCCTCTTCCCCGGCGGCCCAGGGAAGTCGCGCACCAACGACGACCTTCAAATCGAGATCCAGTCGATCACGAACATCCTCTACGCCCTCCCCGGCGACACCCATGTCTGGCCCGGCCACGGCGCCGACACCACCATCGAGGCAAGCAAAGCCGAATTCGCCATCTTCGCCGGCAAACAGCACGCCCCGGACCTCCACGGCGACGTAAGTTGGCTGGAGAGTTGAGTTCCGAGGGCCGAGTTCCGAGTTCCGAGTGCGGCCGGCGCGCGGGAGACGGTTTGGACGCCGGTGCTGACGGAGCGGCACGACTTCCACGGCGCGGCTACCGAGATTTTCTCTTACGCTTGGGCCATGCCGAAACTCGTCCTCGCCTACTCCGGCGGCCTCGATACCACCACCGCCATTAAGTGGCTCAACGTCGAACAGGGCTACGATGTCATCGCCCTGAACATTGATGTCGGTAAGAGCCGCGAGCAGCCAGTGGTCGAGTCCCGTGCCATTGCCGCCGGCGCCCTTAAGGTGCGCGTGATCGATGCCAAAGAGGATTTCCTCCGCTACTTTGCCTTCCCCGCGCTCGCCGCCGGCGCCATCTACCAGGATGCCTACCCGCTGGCCACGGCCCTCGCCCGCCCGCTCCTCGCCAAGCTCCTCGTCGATGTCGCCCACGAAGAAGGCGCCGACGCCGTCGCTCACGGCTGCACCGGCAAGGGCAACGACCAGGTCCGTTTCGACGTCGGCATCCAGACCCTCGACGCGAAGCTCAAGATCGTCGCCCCGACGCGCGAAAACGCCATGCCCCGCGACTTCCAGATCGACTACTTAAAGAAGCACGGTATCGACATCCCCTGGGGTGACAAAGGTCCTTTCAGCATTGATGAAAACCTTTGGGGGCGAAGCTGCGAAGCTGGCGTGCTCGAAGACCCCTGGGCCGAACCACCGCCCGAAGCCTACGAATGGACCCGCTCCCCCGAGGATGCGCCCTCCACACCCGCCTACATCGAGATCGGCTACCAGCACGGCATGCCCATCACCCTCGATGGGCAGGAGATCTCGCCACTCGCGATCGTCACGCACCTCAACGATCTTGGCGGCCTCCACGGTGTCGGCCGCATCGACCACATCGAAGACCGTCTCGTCGGCATCAAGAGCCGCGAGATCTACGAGTCGCCCGCCGCGGTCATCCTCCATGCCGCCCATCGCGCCCTCGAAGGCATGAGCCTCTCCAAGCAGCAAATCAAGCTCAAGAAGTACGTCGCCCAGGAGTACGCCGAGCTCATCTATAACGGTCTCTGGTTCAGCGCCCACCACCAGGACATCGCCGCCTATGTCGCCAGTACCCAGCGCCACGTCAGCGGCACGATCCGCCTCCGCCTCCAGCGCGGGTCCGCCACCGTCGTTGGGCGCAAGGCCGACGAATCGCTCTACGACCGCGGCCTTGCCACTTACGATAGCGGCGACACCTACGACCAGACGGCCGCTATCGGCTTCATTAACATCTGGGGCCTGCAAACCCGCACCCAGGCCCGCCAGCAACTCCTGACCCCCGGCGCCGACACCCTCAGAATCGCCATGCCCAAAGAGGACCTCACATGAACAACGCAACGATCACCTTCGAAGGCATCACCCGCGGGAGTGAACTCTTCGGCGCCACTCAGGCGAACTTCTCGGTCGAACGCCCCGGCTTGCACGCCAAAGAGACCTCGATTCTCCTGAATGCCCCGGCCGCCGCCTCCCTTGCCACCGCCACCGGCTCCCCCGATGACGCCGCCTTCCGAGACCACGCCGCGCGTATCGCCGGCGAAGTCTGGCTCGAGGACCTCCTGGCCAACAGCCTCCACATCGACTCCATCTACTTCCTGACAAAGGCGGCCATCGAAGCCCGCCCCGCGATCCTCGAACGGCTCCGCGCCCTGATCCCCACGCCAATGTAGGCGTGGCCTTCAGGGCCACATGTTCCCGCTCGTTCTGGGGTGGCCGCCGGATTCTTGCGTGGGTCAGGCGTGGCACGGGCGTGAACGAACCGCTCGTTCGCCACTCGCGGCCAAGATTGCCGCCCGCGCACTCGGACCCACGTCGCCAATCCTGGCCGCGACGGATACGGAGCCGTCTTTGGCAGCCCGCGGCCGGCAGCCCCAACGTCGTCTTCATCGTCTTCGACGACATGGGTTTCGCGGACCTCGGCTGCTATGGCTCCGAAATCGCCCACCACAAACATCGACCGCCTCGCCGCCGGAGGCCTCCGCTACACCAACTTCCACACGCGCTCTGCTCGCCAACAAGCGCGTCGTTGCTGACCGGGCGCAACCACCACTCCGTCGGCATGGCTGGCCTCGCGGATTGGGACATGGGGGACGCCGACTCCGCCGCCGAACTCGGAGCCGCCCTTCGCCGCC
>JANXYE010000388.1 GCA_025350285.1 Chloroflexota bacterium | reverse complement strand
CCGAAGCGCGCGCGAACCGGGCGCAATCCCTTTTCGAGGAAGCAGGTATCGCGGTCGAGCGCGTCGTAATCGGCTCCCGCGAGCCATTGTCCGCCATTGAAGACGAGCTCCGCGAAGATCCGAACTTCGATGCGATCGTCATTGCCACACTTCCTCCCGGCTTGTCGCGCTGGCTGCGACTGGACCTAATCCATCAGTGCAGGCGGCGAACGGGACTCCCCGTCACCCATGTTCTCGCCCACACCGCCGATTGGGATTCGCAAGCCGGACGCCACGATGGACTTACCCGTCAAGCGGATGGCGTTGTCGGTCGCGGCTTCGCTCCTTCCTCTAGAGTCCCTGCCGAGGTTGCTACGGTGCCCCTGAGTGTCCCAGGACGTGGCGACGACGTACAAACCGGGCAAGCGACCGACCCCACTGAGGACTCCAAGGCAATGGATGTGGCGCCGACGCGCCTGGCGCTTACGCTCCAGCAGACGCCGGCCATTGCCCAAGCCTTTTGGTCGCTCGGTTCTCAGCTCGAGTGGCATTCCGGCCTTGAGCCTCTCCTGGTCGAGACCGTCGCGCTCCGAGTCGCATGCAAACGTCGCTTCGTTGAACTCTGGCAGGAACACGTTCGCATTGCCCGGGCGCTCGGCATGCCAGATGCTCGGATCGCGGCGCTCGAACACTGGGCTTCCGCTGAGCACGTTCGCTTCAACGAACGCGAGCGCGCGGTGCTCGCCTACGTTGACGCGGCCTGCCAAGAAGGCGATGCCGTGGTCGAAGCCCGGCAGTTCCTGGAACGGTACTTCGATCAGCCGCAGATAGTTGCCCTCACGCTGATGACCGGCTTCTACCGCATGGCAGGGAGCTTTGCGCATGCCCTGAGCCTGGGGACGGACGAACCCTTCGTGGGCTGGAGCCTCTTCCGCGGTGAGGCTGGGAGAGCACACCTCTAGCAGCTCCCGGGCCAGATGCCCAACAAGCCAACACTGCCCGAACGTCTATTCACTGACGGGTCTCGACCGAGGCCGACAGAATTTCACACGAACCACGCATCGTGGGCTTGAGTCCCGCGTCCGCTTCTGTCGTGGTGCGAGCTGATAGTCTTGCCTTCCGGCCTGAGCGCGGGCCGCACGGGGGACCAGCATGGGTCGCGTCTCGCCGGAAGTCGAAGCAGTCGCGACGGAGCTCGCGGGGCGCCTCGCCCTCCAGAGGCCGCTCGTGTTCATCTTCACGTTGATGTCGGTCGGGTTTTGGATTTCGGGGTCTGGCGCCGACGCCCACGAGCGATTGCCAGCGCCACCATAGACTCCGAAGCAAGCAACGTCGGCGCCCGCGGATGCCAGCCCACCGAAGCGGAAGCACCTCGCGTTTTCTTCCGCTATGTGCCGCCACCACCGCCATCCGCCCCAACGGGCACGAGCAGAATGGGGCAGGGAGCATCGTGTAAGACCCTCCAGGCCGTACTGCCGATTGAGTGCTTGTCGCGCTCTACGCCAGCCGTTCCGTGCGTGCTCATCACGATCAGGTCAACGTGGCTTTCCCGCGCTTCGGCCAGGATCTCGTCAGCCGGGACGCCGAGGCGGACCTTCGTGGCCACCGGGAAGGTGCGGGTGTGGCGGCTGCACAGATCCTTCAGATAGCCCTTGCCGAGATCCTCGCTGTGCTCGTCCAGTTTCGGGACGTGAATCCTCGACTCTGGGTAACGGATCATCACCGCCAGGAGGGTGACCCTTGCCCCGCCGTACGCCTCGGCCATTGAGGATGCGGTCTCAAGGGCGCGTTCGGACTGCTCGGAACCGTCAAGCGGTACCAGGATGTGGCTAATCACGGGTTCGAACCTCTTTACTTGGGCTACACCTATTGTCGCCAGCGACGCAACCCGTGCCTGCGGGCCTTATGGCCACTCGCCGTGGGCCTTTTGGGTCTTTTTTTCTTTCCGGAACGAGCCCCTCTCGCATCGACGGCCCGCCCCGGCCCCTTCTGGTCACGCTCCCGATGCCCGCCTTTCGTCAGAAGCACCGGCGGCCCAATAACGGGCTACAGGGACGTGGATGTGGATTCCTGGTCGAGTGACGAGTAAAGCTCCTCTTCCTGTGCGATGTTGAGCCTTAAGACCGCGTGCAGCGCGTAGAGCGTGCGCGTGAGATCGACGAGGTCCGAGGGATCGGGTCCCAGCGGTCCGAGCATCTCGGTCAGCCGTTCAAACGCGCGGGCAAGATGGAAGATCTCCTGGTGGGTGCGGCTCATGG
>JANXYE010000373.1 GCA_025350285.1 Chloroflexota bacterium | reverse complement strand
ACCGCCTGCCCGTGGTGTACCCAGCCGGAGTCGCGCTGGGTCCCGGTCGAGGGCAAGGGAGTCGTGTACTCCTACAGCGAAGTGCACCACGCGATCATGCCCCAGTTCCGCGACCATCTCCCCTACCACCTGCTGCTGGTCGAACTCGACCGCCAGCGCGGCGCGCCGACGGAGCACGAGGCCCTCCGCATCTGGGGCAACCTCACCGATGCCTCGGGCGAACTTGCCGCCCCGGATGTCGTGCGGAGCGTGGGCATCGGCACGCGGGTGCGCATCGTCTACAAGGATATGGGCGAAGACTTCGCCCTCCCGCAGTGGACGGTGGATGAATCGGCGGAACAGCCGGTGCCCTGGCGTTACGCCCAGGAATAGACGGGTCTGGCCACGGACCTGACGGCCGTCGAACTCTTGTGTATGGCACGTCCGTCGCCCCGTCCGCCCGAGGCCGCCATCGCCGGGGCCGAAACCAATCCCGCCGATGAGCAGTTCGAAGAGTGCCCGGACGGCCTTGTCGTCGCCGACGCCTCGTTCCGAATCATACGGATGAACCGGCGGTTTCGCGAACTCGTCGAGTTGCCCGATGAGTGGGCATCCTTGGACGTCCCGGCGCGCCTCGCCGTCCTCTTCGCGAAGCTGGAGGACCCGGCAATCGGCTTCCGTTTCGTCATGCGCGTGCAGGCGGCGCCGCTGGAGGTTGTCACCGAGGTCTTTAGCCTGAAGGGCGGCAAGTGGTTCGAAGTCGAGAGCAGGCCTCTCGGCGACGCCGCCGTTGGCCGCCGCGTCGTTTATTACCGGGATGTCACCGAAGCGATCGTCGCGAAGGATCGACTCGAACAGTTGGTCGAATCGACCCGGCGGGACTCCGTCGCGCTCGAGCGCCAGGCTGAAGAAATGAATCGGCTCAGATCAGAGGCTGAATACCAGGCCTCGCACGACGGACTCACGGGCCTGCTCAACCGCCGCGCCTGGTTCGACCGGCTCACCGCCTCACCGCCCGACGCGATCGCCGTCGTCGACATCGACTACTTCAAGCACGTCAACGACGCCTACGGCCACCCCGCCGGGGACGCTGTCATCGCCGAGGTGGCCAGCCGGCTCGCCGCCGCGTTGCCAGAAGCCACAGTCGCCCGCATCGGTGGCGAAGAGTTTGGGGTGGGGCTGAATGGCGGCATCGCAACCTTGCGGGATGCCATCGGCGTCGCCTCCGGGGCGATCCGCGCACCGCGTATCCTCCTCCCCTCCGGCGATTCGATCCGCCTCACCGTGAGCGTTGGCCTCGCGGCCTGGCGCTCCGAGGACACCCCTGGCGCGTCCGTCGCCCGTTCCTACGAAGCAGCCGACGCGGCGCTCTACGAAGCGAAACGTCGCGGCCGCGACCGGCTAATGGTCGCCGCCCTGCACGCCGCCTAACTGGGTCGAGGACTTCATGGCATGTTGTTGACACGGCCCCGCCGAAGTGTTGTAGTCCTCATAATCCAGATCTGATTAGGGAGGTTAGTGGTATGGAATCGAATGAGGCGGTCAAGGTCTGGTTGGCGTGGATTTTAGCCGAGCAGGTTCCGGGGCGTGACCCGCGAGTCTGGCGGCAGGACGACTTCGGAGCACTCATCCGTCGCGACGAGTTCGGTAAGCGCGATTCGGAACACGGATTCGAGTTGGACCATGTGGTCCCCGCCCGATTCGACGGCACCGACTCTTCGGCCAATTTGCGCGCGCTCTTCTGGCGAAACAACCTCGCTCGCAACAAGCCGTCTGAGCCTTATTGGTCGTTCACCTGGTGGTGGGGTGGCAACGTTCCGAACAATCCCAGCAATGGCCGCGCTACGACCCACGCGCTCGAACTCCTCCCCCGCGTGCGGTAGAGTCGCATGAGCCTGCTGGGCGGGGCGGGACGCCGTTCGTGGAGAAGAATCGCATGGCCACACTGCGTATAGACCTGGAGAAATGCATCAAAGCCGGGGAGTGTTACTACAACCACCCCACGCTGTTCAAAGTCGGGAAGGACGGCTTCCCTGTCGTCCTCATCGAGAAGCTGGACACCGCTGCGCTCAGGGAAGAGGGCCAGGCGGCCGCCGACGTTTGCCCCTCCGCCGCTATTCACTACGACGACTAGCAGGGTGTTGAAAACTCCTTTGGCATAGATTGTTGCCCCCGCGTACAGGTTCAGAAAAGCACGTTGAGTAATGTGTTATTGTCGAGTCGCGCGAAATAGAGGGCTTAAATCAACAGCCTGCTAGTCTCCGTGAGCGAACTGACCGCGGACCAACCGACTCTTCGCCAGGCTCCATGCCGCGGCGCCCGTCTCTCTCGCGGACGTCGTTCCAGGGGCAGGGGAGCCGCACGCTCTTTCTGGACTTCGACGGCGGCGTCGCGGCCACGACCATTTCCAGACGGGTGAACTCGTCGGCCTCCGCGAGGACGGACGGCCGTGGGACGGGGCTGTTGCGTACGCGAGTGCGCGGGCCGGGTTGCGTGCGGTAAACGCGGGCCGGGAAGCCGCCCGCAAGGACGGCCTGGCCTCCGGACGCCCCGCGGCGCCCGGGCCCGGCGGCCTCCGCATCCGCGTTCGGTCTGACGGTCGTCAGCTGCGAGCGCGGCGACATCCGCCAGGCACCCCGCGGTCTCGCCGTTTACGGGGAGGACAGACGCTGGGAGATCGATGTTTCGCCGATCCCGGACGGCCGCGATGTTCTCCTCTTCGAAGCCTACGACGCCGTTGGGCACGGGGCTCCCCCTGCCCACGACGGCCGCTGGGGGCGCGCGAACCTCGAGGTCTGCGTCGCCGCCGCCGAATCATCGAGAACGAGTCGCGAAGTTGCACTCCAGTTCCAGCTACCCACCCCCGACTGAGGCCGTACCACGCCCGCCAGGGCGTCCGCTGCCGGGCTTCTCACTCGCGCGAACCGGGGCGCGCCCAGCGGTCGGGCTCCTCTTGCGCCTCCTCGATATCACCCGGCGCCGGTCCGGCGGCCGCCTCGGGCGCGGGCTGGGAGAGGCTCGCTGGCTTCGCGAATATCCGCGTATCCGCGCCGATGAGCGACGACAGACCTTTCGAACCGTCGCCGTCCGCCTGCCGGTCAGTGCCCACGAAGGCCGCTTCGAACGGGCTCCGTTCTCGCTCCTGCATGTGCTTCCAAAGCGCCTGTGTCTCTTTGGACATGAGCACGCCGTCGGCCAGCTCTTCGACCCGGTCGGCCATCTCCATCACCAACCGGTCGTGCGTACAGGTGACGATTGTGAAGCCCTGCTCGCGGCCGAGTGCGCGAAGGAGGCCGAAAACGGCCCTCGCGGTCGTCGAGTCGAGTTCGCCCGTCGGTTCGTCCGCGAGGATGAGCTTGGGCTCGGTGGCGATGGCGCGGGCGATTGCCACACGCTGCTGCTCGCCGCCGGAGAGTTCGTAGGGCCGGTGGTGGGCCCGCCGGGTAAGGCCGACGAGGTCTAACGCGCTTTTGGCGAGGCGGACGCGTTCGCCGTGGCCGAAGCCGGCGATGCGAAGCGGCAACTCGACGTTCTCCTGCGCGGAAAGCAGTGGAAGCAGCCCGAACGACTGGAAGATGAAGCCGAGTTCGCGCCGCCGAAGGAGCGTCAGCTCGCGTTCCGAGAGCGCGTCAATCCGCCGCTCGTTCATGTACACCTCGCCCGAAGTTGGGCGGTCGAGGCCGGCCATGATGTTCAGCAAGGTGGTCTTGCCGGAGCCGGAACGGCCGATGAGCGCCACGAATTCGCGCGGCTCGACGCGAAAGCTGACCCCCTTGAGGGCGCGGATGTCTTCCGAACCGAGCCTGAACGTGCGCGTCACGTCCCGCACTTCGACGGAGGAAGCGGTCACAGGATCGCCTCCTCGCGGGTGCTCTCGGGGAGTACCTCGACATGTCGGTCCTTCAAGGCGATGCGCGCGCGGCCGTGGATGGCGAGTTCTTCGAGGAACTCCCGCGGGATCTGGAGGCGGCCCGCCGCGTCCACGAGCACGAACTCATCGTGCACCACGACCGCGCGGTTCCCGTCCTGTTTCACCCGCCGGAAGATCTCGGTGCTGGTCCGCCCGTCTCGAATGGCGACGACGCGGTCCACCCTGGCCGCTATTGACGGGTCGTGCGTAACCACGATGATCGTCACGCCATACTGGCGGTTCAGCTCCCCGAACAGGTCAAAGACCGCGTGGGCGCCGACCGAATCAAGTTCCCCCGTCGGCTCATCGGCCAGCAGCAAGGGCGGGTCGTTCGCGAGCGCGACGGCGATCGACACGCGTTGCTGTTCGCCGCCCGAGAGCTGGTTAGGCTTGTGGTGTAGGCGATGGCCGAGGCCCACCGCGTCAAGCAGTTCCTTGCCGCGCTTCGTGGCGAAGCTCTTCGCTTTGCCGGCCAGGATCATCGGGATCTCGACGTTCTGGAGCGCGTCGAGGTACGGGATCAGGTTGCGCCCGGTCTGCTGCCAGACAAAGCCAACGGACCGCCTGCGGTATTCGACCATCTCCCCCGCGGACATCGTGAGCAGGTCGCGGCCACCGACGTACGCCCGCCCGGCGCTGGGCTGGTCCAATCCCGCGAGGATGTTCAGCAGGGTGCTCTTACCAGAGCCGGAGGCCCCAACGATCGCCATTAGCTCGCCGCGCCGCACCTTCAGGTCGAGCCCGCGCAGGGCAACAACCTCCAGGTCCGCGATCTTGTAGATCTTGAAGAGATCTTCGCAGGAAATGTACAGAGAATCGTCCCGCTCGAAAAAGGCGAGGTCACTCACCAGGCCACTCCTGCCGCGAATCCGCGGATCATAACTCACCCATCCTTAGCGCGCGGCTAACCGCCAGCCGCGAGTAAAGCGCCACGAGCGAGATGACGGTGGACACTACCACGATACCGAGCAAGAGCCACACGGTGATGACCGATTGCCAGTTCACGACTGAGAGCAGGGGCGGCAGCGGGTCCTTGCCATTTTCGGTGAGGCCCATGTAGCTGATCATCAGCCGGCTCAGGGGGAAGCCGAGGAGCGTCCCCGCGGCCATCCCGGCGATCACGACAAAGGCCTGTTCGAACGTGACCACCGAGAAGATCTGCCTGGCGGAGAGGCCCATCGTGCGCAGGATCGCGAATTCGAGCGAACGCGCCTGGGCGCCAAGCCCCGCATAGGTCACGAACCCGAGCGCGCTGACGAGCAGGACGCCCGCGAAGGCGAGGAACAGGATTCCCTCCCAGCTTGCCGCCACGAGCGGGTCCGACGATTGTTCGGCCAGGATCTGTTCGCGGTCGAAGACCTGCTCGACGTTGATCCCTTTCGCCTTCAGGGCTTCCTTCTGGATGGGCACGCTCCCTTTCGAAAGCAACCACGCTTCGTTCGCGTAAACGTTGCTCCCGGCTCCGGGGATACGCGTCGCGGTCCTCTGGACTGCCGTCCCGTCCGCGACAAGGAACGCTTCAGCGGAAGCCGGGTCGTACGTTGGGAAGAGGTCGAACCGCCCGGCGATGACCACGGTCGAGTACTGGCTGTTGATGAACAGGGGGAAGGTGTCGCCGACCTTTTTGCCCTGCTTATCGAGGAACTTCGAGTTCGCGAGCACCCGCAGCGGGCTTGAATCGCGCAACGTGCGGAATGCGACCACCGGCGAGCCCGTGCGCCCGCGGATGAACGAAATCCGCGCCACGGCGCCCTGCCTGCCCGCCGGCGCCCGGCCGCGAGCAAGTTGCCCCGGGTCGCCCGCCGCCGAGACGCCCTTCAGCAGCTCGTACTGATCGATGCTCTCGAACGTCTCGATGACCGTCCCGTCCGCGAAGCCCGCCTTCCCCCAGCCCGCCGCGAGCGACGCGGCGGCGGAGGTCTGAAGGTCGTCGATCGGCAGGTTTACCGTCTGGCTCACCTGCGGCTGGGCGCCCGGCAGCGCGATGAAGAAGCTATCGAACACCCACTTGCGGTCCGCCGCCGCCGGCTGAACGCCGCTCGGGCGGATGCTGGTTGGGCGGCTCAAGTCCGTCACGAAGAATTGCCACGTGTCGGCGACGTTCGGCCCTTCGGTGACGAGCCGGTACTCCCAAAGGCCGCCGTCGCTGTCGCGCAGGCGCACCCCCATCGGCGCGAAGTTCGCGGGCAGTGGCATCTGCGCCCAGAGGCCCAGGTAGCGGGCGTTCGCGGGGATGACGACCGGCGCGGGCGCCGTGATCGGCGACACGGGCTTGAGTTTGTCGAGCAGGGTGTTCAGCGAGTCGCTGGCGAAGTCAGACCGCCACGAGGGCAGGTCCTTGAACTGGTCGCCGCAAACGCCGAGGAGCGTGACGTTGACGGACTGGAACAGGGTTGGGCTGAAGTAGGAGTTCAGGCGGGTCACCGGGCAGACATCCGCGCCGCCCGTGCCCTCCGTGATGGCTTTGCGGAACGCCGCGTCGGGGAGCTGGGCCGGCTGGCGAATGTCCGTCAGGCGGCCCTCGGCCCCGGCCTTGTACGCGGCGCGGTCTTCGTAGCCGCGTTCGAGTGTCGATCGGAACCCGGCCGCGAACATGCCGACGGCGGTGGCCAGGATGAGCAGCAAAATCAACCTGCTGTGCTGTAGCGGGCTGCGCGCCATGCGCGTCAAGCCCAGCGAGATCGTCGGACCTTTGAGCGTGCTCGAAACGCGCAGGACGAGCCGCAGCGCGAGCGGAAACACGCGCAGAAAGACCAGCGCCGCCATGAGCATGAACAGCGACGGCGTGGCTAAGAGGATCGGGTCGGCGGAGAGGTCGCCGAAGAGGCTCTCGGTGACGAACGAGCCTTTCTGGCGGAGCTGGTAGAACGCGAAGGCGGCGACGCCGACAAGCACAAGGTCCAGGTAGTAGCGCAGGAACGCCGATTGTCGCGGCGGCCGCGAAATCTGCTGTTTGTAGTGGGTGATGCTAAAGCCGCAGGCGCGGTAGGCGGGCCAGAGCAGCGCCCCGAGCGCCAGCAACCCTCCGCCGAGCGCGAGTGCGAAGCTGAGGGGCGTCAGCGGCACCTTGAGCAGGTCGCCGTTGCTCAGCTCCTGGAAGGGCGGCGTGAGCCCAAGCAGCGAGATCGCGCCGGAAGCGAGGAACGGCCCGGCGATGGTCGCAATCGCCATAATCCCGAGGCCCTCGATAAGGAAGACGGTCATCACCTGCGGCGTCCCAGCGCCCCGGCTCTTCAGGAGCGCGATCTCGCCGGACTGCCGTTCGACGACCATCGTCGAGACCATCACGAGGTAGAAGAGCACGATCCCGACGATCTGAATCATCAGCGCGAAGAGCGGAAGCCGCGTGAAGAAGAGCTTTTCGCGGAAGCTCTTGATTGTCGTGTCGAGCGTCGTTTCCACGTAGCTGATGGTGAGCTGGGAACTGACCGCCCCCCTCAGTCCGGCCACGGCCGATTCGACGGTCTTCGCGTTGCCGCTGTTGATGGCGCTCGTGTCGATCGACGCGAACGTCTCGATCGACCCGTCCATGTCTGGCAGGTACCCGCCCACGCCCTTAATCAGCGTCTGTTCATCCACGAAGAACAGCAGCGTCGGCCACGTCGTGTTGAGTTCGAAACGGTCCTTCTGGCCAAACCAGTACGGTTCGTTCAGGTCGTTGGGTTCGACAATCCCGCTAACGCGGATACGGACCGGAACGACGGGCCGCCAGTGCGGGTTCAGGTCGAACTCCTGGCCCACCTTCACGCCGAGGAGGTCGGCGCCCTTTTTGCTCAGGAGCGCTTCCACAACGGGCGGAGGCGTGTTGGGCTTGCCGGTCGTGAACGGTGCGGGCGCGGCCCCTTCGATGATGTGGATGTGGGCGAGGAGGTCGTCCAGGAACTGAAGGTTTGCCCGCGGGCGGTTGTCGTCCTTCGCTACTGGCTCGCCCGGCCCCGTGGGAAAGAACGTTGCGGACCGCCCGAAGTGGACCGTGCCCTTGCGGAAGTTCGCGGTTTGTTGATCGAGGAGCTGGTCCGTCGTGCCTCGCAGTTTCGCGTAGGCGTCGCCGCTGAAGCGTTGGCTGGTGCTCACCTGCCGGATATCGAGGGCGTACGGCGGCTGCGATTCAAGCGCATGGCTGAGGCCAAGGTCGCGCACCGCATCGGAGTAGAGGATCACGCAGGCCATCAGGGCCGAGCAGAGGATGGCCCCGGTGGCCATCGCCGCGAACAGCTTCCAGTGTCCCAGGCTGCGCTGGGCGACCATCCGCACGACCGTGGCGAGACTTCCCATGGGTCCCCTCCAGCGCGCAAAGCCTACAGGCCCGCTCGAAGCGGGACAAAGTGGGCGGGGCAGGGTAGATTGGCCCGCTGGGGGTGGCCTTGGGCCAGTTGGTCTCGCTCGCCGTGAAACAACTCGCCGCCAACCGCGTGTTGGCCGGGGTGATGGCGCTCGGCATCGTCGTCGCGGCGATGTTGCTGGCGGCGGCGCCCATTTATTCGCGCGCCATGGCCGACCTCGGCCTCACATACACGATCCGCACCGAACTCCGCGGCAACGCCAACACACGCGTCGCGTTCTCCGGCGTCGCCCTCCAGACCGCCGAGGGCAAGGCCTTCAGGGCGTCCGTCGAGCAGCGCATCACGGAGCGGATCGGCTGGTTTCGGACAGACCAGTACCGTGTCATTCGCCTTGGGCGGTTCGGCGTCGCCAGGCCGGGCGATCCACCGGATAAGGGCCGCCTGCCCCAGGGCGAGCCCCAGTCGCTCCAGGGTTACGAGAGCCACGTGCGCGTTATCAGCGGCCAGCTGCCCGCCGTCACCGACGGCAGGATTATCGAAGTCGCTATGTCCGCGGCCGCCGCCGATCGGGGCGGGCTGAAAGTGGGCGACGTGTTCGAACTCCGCGAGCAATTCGATAATTGCGACCGGGACTTGCCGACCGACGCGTTTCCTCCGCCTCCGCCTCCCTGCCCGATCACCGAGGCCGTGGCCTTCACCATCCCCGCCAGGCTGACCGCGATCATCGCGCCGATCGACGCGGACGATCCGTTCTGGGTGGGTTCAAGCGGGCGTTACTTCGAACCGTTCACGCTGCCTATCGAGAACGTCGGCGCCATCGTGCAGATGCTCACGAACGAGCAGACCCTGCTCGACGGCTTCGGCGCTCTCTACCCGGCGTACAGGGCCTCCACCGCCTGGCAGGTGCGGGCCAACCCCGAGCGGCTGACGCGCACCAACTTCCGCCGCGCCCACGACGACCTCGTGAACATGTACAACGAGTTCGAGCCGCTCGGCGGCTTCGCCGTGAGCCCCCTGCGGGACACGCTCAACCGCTTCGGCCGCAGCGCCGACTACCAACAGACGCCGCTGGCGGTCCTCCTCCTGGAGATCACCGGGATCGCACTGTTCTACGTGGGCCTCGTGGCGGCGATCGTCGTCGAGCGCCAGGCCGGGGAGATCGCCCTCCTGCGCGGGCGCGGAGCCACGCTTATTCAGGTGCTCTCGCTCTACCTCGTGCAGGGCCTGATCATCGGCCTCCCGACGCTGATCGCCGCGCCGTTCCTCGCCGCCGGGGTGACGGCCCTCCTCGGCCTGACACCGCTCTTCACCGATGTCACGGACGGCGAACTCTTGCCCGTCACCGTCGTCCCGCTGTCGTTCGCGATGGCGGCCGCGGGTGTGGCGCTCTCTCTCGTGGCGCTCACGCTCCCCGCGCTGTTCGCCGCCCTCAGCGGCGCGACCGGCGTCCGCCGCGGGCTTTCGCGGCCGGCTCTGTCCGTCATCCAGCGCTACTACCTCGATGTCATATTCGCCGCCGGGGCAATCCTCTTGCTCATAGAACTTCGCGAGCGCGGCTCCGTCTTCACACCTTCGTCCACGGGCGGGCTGAGCAGCGATCCGCTCCTGCTCGCCTCTCCGGCGCTCGCCATCCTCGCCGCCGGGGCGCTCATCCTCCGCTTCGCTCCCCTGTTGCTCCGCCTGGTCGCCCGCGCCACGAACGTCGTGTCCGGCGCGGCCGTCTCGCTCGGCCTCGCCCAACTCGTCCGAAACTCCGGCCAGTACACGAGGCTGACGCTGCTCCTGATGATGGCCGTCGCGGTTGGCACGTTCGCGGCCAGCTACACGCGCACCGCCGACCGTTCCTATCGCGATCGCGCCAACTACGAGGCCGGCGTGGACATCCGCGCCTCCCCCGCGAACGGCGTCCCGGTCTCCGAGACGGAGCGCGATGCGTACGAGCAAAACGCCGCCGCGCTCCCGGGCGTGGAACGCGCTTCGACGGTCGTGCGGACGACGGCCGCGCCGGCGGTCGCGGGCTTCGCGCAGAACCAGTACCAGGTGCTCGCCATCGACCCCAGGGCCGCCCGCCAGATGCTCTGGTTCCGCGACGACCTCGCCAGCATTTCACTGAATGATCTCCTCACCCAGATAGATGGCCTCCCCGCCCTCCCCGGCAAGCCGCTCGTTGGCACGCCCGACACCCTCAACATCTGGGCACGGAGTGACGACTCCATCGCGGGACAAACGCTCCGGGCCGGGATTCGCGACGCGAACGGGCGCTATACGTTGCTCCCGCTGGTTGAACTCGAGCAGGTGACGGCGACCTGGACGCGGTTCAGCGCGCCGATTGCCTCGAAGCTCTTCGAACCCACCTATCCGCTATCGCTGGTGGCCCTCGTGGTCACCGGCGGCGCGAATCTCCCGGTCGCGCCGGTGCTCTTCATCGACGACATAACATCGACAGCTAACGCGGTCGATTCGTCCGTCGATGACTTCGAGAGCCCGTCACAGTGGGCGCCTTTTCCCACCACCGCGAGTACACCGGACACGTTCGAGGTGGTCTCGCAGGGTCAGCACGGTGGCAAGCAGGCCGCCAGGTTCGCGTTCCGCCAGGGCGCCTCGCGGGAGCAGCGGGGCGTCTTCCTTTCAAGCTTCCTGACGCCCATCCCGGCGATCGTGAGTTCGTCATTCGCCGGCGCGACGGGCGCCGCGATCGGGCAGAACGCCATGCTAAGGGTCGGCGGCACCCTCGTCCCCATCGTCGTGCACGGTACATTCGACCTGTTTCCATCGACGCACACCCGCGACGGCCCGGTCATCGTCTTCAACCGCGATCGCTTGCTGGCCTGGCGCGACATCGCCTATCCGGGCCTTGGCGGTGAGATAGATCGCAACGAACTCTGGCTTCAACTGAAGCCCGGCGCGGACCTCGCGGCGATCACCAACGCACTGCCGAACGCGCCTTTCCAGCTCGAGAAGATCTTCACTCGGCAGGAAGCCATCGACGCCAATACGCGCAATCCACTCATCGCGGCTAGCGGGAGCGGTATCCTCTCGGCGGCGTTCGTAGCGATACTCGCGCTCGTGGCGGCGGCGTTGTTGACGTCGCTCCTCGCCGCGCTTCGACGCCGCCGGGTCGAGATTGCGGTCGTCCGCGCGATTGGCCTGTCGCCGCGCCAGGTGTTGGGCATGCTCACCCTGGAGTATGCGTTCGTGTTCGCGGTCGGCGTCTCCGCGGGCTGTTTGCTGGGGCTGTTCGTCAGCAGCCGGATGCTTTCGTTTCTCGATGTCACGGAGAGGGGCGAACGCGTCGAGCCGTCGTTCATCCTCGAAACGCGCTGGCCCGTCGTCGGCCTGGGCGTGCTTGTCGTCTTCGCCGTATTCGCGCTCGCGCTCTGGTTGGCCGCGCGCTCGGTGGCCCGAAGCACGGACGCCGCCGCCCTTCGCGGCGAATGACCCTACCCGCGCGGCAGGCCCAACCCCCGCGTCGCGACAACGTTCCGCTGAATCTCGCTCGTCCCGCCGGCGATGGTCGCCGAGACGTTCGCGAGGTAGTCCCGCGTGTAGCGGCCGTATCTCACCGCCCCGGGGCCTTCGTGCACCTGCCCGGCCATGCCCAGCGCCCGGATGGCGACAACGCTCGCGTTCTGGCGCAGTTCGGAGCTCATCAGCTTGGCGACCGAAGCCTCCTTGTTCGGCACCCGCCCCGCCTCCTGCATCGACGCTATCGAGTACGAAAGCATCTGCCCGACGAGCACCGTCGTGTAGAGGTCAGCCATCGCGTGCCTGTCGCGGTCATCGAGTCCACGGCTGCGCACGAGGGGCAGCAGATCGTCCAGGTAGCGGCGCGTACCGGCGAACGTGGCGATGCTCGAACGTTCGAAATCGAGCGTGGCCGCGGCATGGTACCAGCCGCGGTTCTCCTCGCCGACCATGTTCGCCTTTGGCACCCGGACATTGTCGAAAAACACCTCGTTGAAGCTGTGGATGCCGGCCAGATTCACCAGCGGCCGCACGGTCACGCCCGGCGCCTTCATGTCGAAGATGAACGTGCTGATGCCCTTGTGCTTCGGTGCGTCCGGGTCCGTCCGTGCCACCAGCCAGCCGTAGTCGGAGCGGTGGCCGTCCGATGTCCAGATCTTCTGCCCGGAAACGAGGTAGTCGTCGCCGTCCCGCACGGCGCGTGTTTGCAGCGAAGCGAGGTCGGAGCCGGCGCCCGGTTCGCTAAACAGCTGGCAGTAGTAGCCAGAACCGGAGGTGATCGCGTTGAGGTGCTTCTTTTTCTGCTCGTCCGTGCCGTAGAGAATGAGGATCGGCCCCACGTAGAAGACCCCACGGCGGTGCGCCCCAATCGGCGCCCGGTGGTAGGCCATCTCTTCGTTGAAGATCACCTGATCCATGTGCCCGCGGGCGCTGCCCCCGTATTCCTTCGGCCACGCGAGCGCGACCCAGTTCTTCGCCGCGAGCTTCCGCGAAAACTCGGGCGACCAGCCGAGTTCCCCGCGCATCCGATCGTCCTCCGGGCCTTCCCGGTCGGCGGGGAGGTTTTCGCCCAAAAAGTCGAGCACCTCCTGGCGAAAGGCGGCCTGTTGCGGGGTGAAGCGAATGCGCATCTGGCGTCCTCCAGCGGATGTGGCCCGATTGTACCCGTCTGAAGAAGTTCAGACAGGTCCCGATCACCGGTTGTCATGGAAACATGGCCTCTCCGGCCGGCCGGATTTAACACACACGGCCCAGCTTCGAAGGGTCT
>JANXYE010000367.1 GCA_025350285.1 Chloroflexota bacterium | reverse complement strand
TACGGCAGATCCTGCGCTACATCGGCGTCAGCGAAGCGAACATGGAAGAGGGCAACTTCCGCTGCGACGCGAATGTTTCGCTACGTAAATGGGGCGCGCCAGAGTTCGGCTCAAAAGTCGAAGTGAAGAACATGAACAGCTTCCGCTCGGTGCACGACGCGATCGCGTTCGAGCAGGTGCGGCAGGCGAAAGTCCTGCGCGGGGGCGGGACTATCCCACAGGAAACGCGCGGCTGGGTCGATGCGACCGAAGAGACGGTCAGCCAGCGCTCGAAGGAATCGGCCCACGATTACCGCTACTTCCCAGAGCCCGACCTGCCGCCGCTGAAGTTGAGCCGGGAGTGGGTCGCGAAGATAGGGGCGCAGCTGCCAGAGTTGCCAGCCGTGCGGCGCCAACATCTGCTGGACCTGGGCCTGAGCGAATATGAAGCCACCACGCTGACCGAGGCGCGGGATCGCGCGGATTACTACGATCAGGTCCGCGACGCGCTCACGGGCGAGCCGGCCCGGCGGGCGAAGCTCGCGGCGAACTGGGTCCTTGGCGAGGCGCTTCGCTGGTGCAACGCCAACAACCGCGAAATCAGCGCCTGTCCGGTGAGCCCGGAGGCGTTGGCGGAACTCATCGGGCTGGTGGAGTCGGGCACGATTACCGGCCAGGTGGCAAAAGAGGTGTTCGAACGGATGGCGGCCACGGGAGAGGCCGCCCCGGCGATCGTGCAGCGGGACGGTCTCGCGCAGATCAGTGGAACAAACGAACTGGTGCAGATCGTCAAGAACGTCATCGCGGCCAACGAGAAGGCCGTCGTCGATTACCGGGCTGGCAAGGAGGCTTCCCTGAAGTTCCTTATCGGCCAGGTGATGCGGGAGACGAAAGGGCGCGCCAACCCGCAAACCGCCCAATCACTCATAACGCAGGAGCTGTCGTAAAATGCTTACCTACCCTAGCGATATAGCCCAATCGGTGTATACTTCGGCCGCATGACGCTGCATACCATCCGGGCACACAACGCCTTCAAGTGGCTCTACCCGGGAATGCACATCAAGCGCTGGCTGGTGTTGCTGCTCTTCGGCGTGTGCCTCATGGGCCTCGGGATCTCCTATATCCTGCGCGAGGCGTACCTGACATACACCCTGCCGGGCGCCTTCTACTACCTCACATTGCAGTTCGTGCCACGCTGGTCACGCGGGGTGCTCTTCATGGGCTTGTCCCTCTCCACCGTGGGGATCGCGACGTGGAAGCTGAACCAGTCTTTGCTCTATGCGTTCGTACGCCCGCGGAGCGAGCGCAGCGTGGCCCAGACCATCTACAACAAACGGATCCTCGGTCGCGGCCCGCGGATTGTTGCGATCGGCGGCGGGACGGGGCTTTCGAACCTGCTTCGCGGCCTGCGCGGCTACACGAGCAACCTCACCGCTATCGTCACGGTGGCGGACGACGGCGGGAGCACCGGCAGGCTGCGCCAGGAGTTCGGCGTCATCGCCCCCGGCGACCTGCGCCAGTGCATTTCGGCCTTGGCCGAGGCCGAGCCGTTGATGTCCAAGCTCTTCCAGTACCGCTTTAAGGAGGGGACGGGGCTCGACGGCCATTCGTTCGGCAACCTGTTTCTCGTGGCCATGTCGGACATCGCGGGAAACTTCGAGGCGGCGATCCACGAGACGAGCAAGATCCTGAACGTGCGCGGCACGATCTTGCCATCGACGCTCGAAGACGTGACCCTGAGCGCCCGCACCCAGGCGGACGAGATGCTCCACGGCGAGCACAACATCACCGAGCACGGGGCGGCTATCAAGGATCTGTTCCTGAACCCGCCCTGGGCTGAAGCTCACCCGGACGCGGTTCGGGCGATCCTCGACGCCGACCTCATCGTCATTGGGCCGGGAAGCCTCTATACGAGCGTTCTTCCGAACCTGCTCGTAGAAGGGCTGCGCAAGGCCCTCTTCGCGACAACCGCGACGAAGGTGTTCGTCTGCAACGTGGCCACGCAGCATGGCGAAACGGACGGCTTCAGCGCTCAGGACCACCTGGAAGCGCTCGAGCGGCACACGGGGCCGGGGATTGTGCACGCGCTCATCGCGAACAACAACATCGTTGCCCAGCTGCCGGAGGCGTGGCGTTCAAACGCCGTCGGCATCGCCCGAGATGGCGGCCTCAAATCAACCTGTGGGGTGCGGCTGATAGAGGCGGACGTGGTGGCCGAGGAGAACCGTTACCGTCACGATCCGGACAAACTCGCGGCTACCGTGCTGCGGCTCTACGATGGCCGGGACGCTATCATCACGCTGGCGGCACGGAAGCCTTCCGAGGCGCCCGTGCTGGCCGTACGGTAACCATCCATGCTCCTCAACATCGTCCAGATCGTCATTTCCTCCATCCTCATCGGATGCGTATTGCTGCAGGTGAAAGGCTCCGGGTTTGGGGCCGCCCTCGGCGGCATGTCCGGTGGTTCCGTCTTCCGCACCAAGCGCGGGCTGGAGCGGACGCTCTTTCAGGCGACGATCCTGCTCGTGATCGTCTTCATCTTCGTATCGTTCTTGAGTGTCCAGTCTCAGAAGTAGGCCCCCTGCCCGTCCCCGTGGGACCTCGCGCGTTCGCCTCCTGGCCGGAGCGGGCGTAATCGTCATCGCGGCCGCCATAGCCTTCGGCCTCTGGCGCGCGACCTCGGGGAACGACGCCTCGACCGTGCCCGTAGCGGCTCTGCCCGGTTACACCGAGGGGCTTGCCGGGGCGTGGCAGCGGATCAACCCCCTGTTCGCGACCACGAACGAGGTGGACGCGGACCTTTCCAGCCTCGTGTTTTCCGGGTTGCTGCGAATTGGGCCAGACGGCCAGGTTGGGCCCGATCTCGCGGATGCGCTTCCGGACGTGGCCGACGAGGGCCGGACCTACACCTTCCATCTGCGGAAGGGGCTCACCTGGCAGGATGGTGCGCCGCTCACCTCCAGTGATGTCTCCTTCACCGTCAAGAAGC
>JANXYE010000361.1 GCA_025350285.1 Chloroflexota bacterium | reverse complement strand
ACGAAGCGCTGCCCCTTGCGGTTCACGAGAATCGACCCTGGGAGCGTCCTCTCCGACACACAGATCCGAAAGAGCGGCTTGCCCCGCACCGTTTCGCCCGGGATCGGGATGGTCGGCATCCACCACGCTTCGCTCATGTTGCCCAGGGCGGCGCCGACTTCCATCGCCATGATCAGTCCATCGCCCTCGTTCTCGGGAGGCGATGCTGGCCCGGTGAGCGGTCCGCGCAGGAACGCCTTCACCAGTTCGCTGCTCCATTCGAAGCCGCCAGTGGCAAGCACGACGCCCTTGCGTGCCTTGATGAAGAAATCCCGGCCGTCACGTTCCGTGCGCACTCCGACGACGGCCGCATCGCGACGAATCAGTTCGACCGCCCGCACGCCCGTCATGACCGGCAATTCCCGTTCGAGACAGCCCTTGAGTAGCCCGCCGATTAATGCCTGTCCGAGCGCACGGAAGTCGCGCCGCGACCGCTCGGCGAGCACCTCGGCGTCGGGTATTCCCGTTACCATGGCTTCGACAAGGGTGACCGGGACCACCGGCGCCTGTGGGTGAAGGTCCGTACCCTGGCCGTTGACCCGACCGGCCCAGGAGCCCAACTCCTCGAACGCGAAAAGGTCGGGGTCGAGCGAGCGTCCCCCGCGCGGCAAGCCACCGGGGTGTTCCGGATGGTAGTCGGGGTAGCCTTCGGCGAGATGGAAGCGCACGGGCGTGTGCTCTTCCAGGTAGCGGACCATCTCAGGGCCGCGGTCAACAAACGCTTCAGCCAGGTCCACATCCATGACCCCAAGGGAGAGCGATGAGAGGTAGGCGAGGGCGTCCTCACGAGAGTCCGCGATTCCATGCGAAGCCTGGTGGTGGTTGTTGGGAATCCATGCGATACCTCCGGACATCGCGCTCGTCCCGCCCACGAGGGCGCCCTTCTCCAGCACCGCCACCTTCGCGCCCGTGTCGGCAGCCGCAAGCGCCGCCGTGAGTGCCGATGCTCCGGAGCCAAGCACGGCAACATCGACTTCGAGGTCCCAGCGTTCAGGTAGGTTCACGTGTCAACCTCCAGTGGGGAACGCTCCGATTGCGTGGGTCTGTGATCCGCGGATTGTATCACGGCGGGAATACTATCTCTGTAGCATCTGAGCGCTTGGTCCTGACCCTCGGGGAGGGTCAGGACGGTCCGCCGTCGGCCGCGGTTCGCTCACCGGCAGTTCCCGGCAGCTGGTCGGGCGCGAACGACACGAACCAACCACAGCCCCGACGAACCGTCCATATCGAACGAGGACGCCCGGTGCGAACCGGGCGTTTTTCGTGGGCGGGGCTTCACACTCTTTGGGTGCCATCTGAATGCCTCCTGGTTGGGGTGGCACGTACACATCACGCTGGCGCCGCCCGTGGTCAGCTCGAACTCGTAGACGCTCTGACGGTCAGGGTCCGCGAGGGCATCACGCATCACCTCGGCGGTAACGCTGACGGCGCCGTCCGTTGGCCCGGACCACGGTTGCCAGCGAGCTCAAAAGTGCTGGACTACCTCGCGAGCGACGTGCCCCACGTCTGGGTGGTGTATCCCGCGCTGCGGACGGTGGTCGTGCAGCGGCCCGACGGCGATGCGCACACGTACGCGGCCGGCGACACGCTCACGAGCGACGACGCAGGCTTCGCGCGCGCAGGGTTTCTGCTCCGCTGAGGGCAACCTTCGACCAGTAACTATGTGTCTTTCGTGAACCAGTCCGCCGGCCGGGCAGTGATGAGTTCGCCTCTCCCCTCGAGGATGGAACCTGGGGCGATCATGCCCTGCTGGATGGAGGGACCGATAAACTCGATCGAGACGCTGCCGGCATGCCGCGGCATATCGAGGTAGGTCAGGCTCGCGGGGCTGACTTCGGCGACGATGTCCTCAACGCTCGCGCCCGACCGCAGTTGGATCACCTTTTCGGTCCCGTTTTCGTAGATCCACTCGATGGTCGCGCCACGTCGGAGCGCCTGCTCGGTCGCCTTCGGGACATCCGGGACCCAGAAGCCGATGTGCTGAATCCCCTCCCCGTGCTTTTCGAGCCAGGCGGTCTGGGGCATGTCGCCCTCGGCGATCTCGATGATTTCGAGCACCAGGCCGGCAACGGCGCCGTAGGCCACCTTGAGCATCGCGGGCTCACCTCGGAGGTTGTGCACCGGGTAGTTAGCGAAGCGGAACGCCGCTCCCAGCATGGCGCTGTACGTCTTCGCGAGCGCCTCCGCGTCGTGGGCGGCGAAGCCGAGGTGGTGAGCAATCGGCTGGTCGTGGGGAAGTGTCATCTGGTCAGGCTCCGGGCGAGATGGCCGTGAGTATAGACCGTGCGGCGGCCGCGCGACAGACCGTTGTGCTGGTTTGTCGCTGCCGAGAGAAAACGACCGGGCTAACTGCCGGGTGAATATGTCCGCCGATGAAAGACGGTGGACTGCTCTTGAGGGCGAACGACGAACGGCGGATCGAGGTCCTGAGGGGCGGAGGGAGGACGGTTCGTGACGCTTGCCCAGTGCCGACTGAGCGGCACGGCTACCTGTTGGGTTTGGGAAGCCGGTCAATCCAGGAGGGCGGCCTGTCCTATGTGTTCGAGGTCGGCCAATTGCACCGGCTCGCTCGTCTCGAAGGCCGTCTGGCGTACCTTCACGTAGCGCCAGGCGCCGAGGCCGAGAGTCTCCGCGTTCTGGCACCAGAGCGTCGCCGCCCGGTCCTTGAGGGTGACGTTCAGGTCTTCCTGGCCCTTGGTCTCAATCAGCCAGTGGCGGCCGTCAGCGCCGACCGCGACGAAGTCTGGGAAATAGAGGCGGAGGTTGCCGGCGATATCGGCGTACTCGATGGAGAAGCCGAAGCCGCGGGGGAGCTTGCAGAAGGCGCGGCCATCTGACGTGTGGTCGAGCCAACTGGCGAAGGTGCGCTCGAATTCGTTGTCGCAGCCTTCGAAGTTGAAGACGGAGCGCTTCGCCTCGTAGAGGGGCTTCGACCAGGGGAAGGCGGGGGTGGTGTAGAGGCTGCGAGCTGGGGCCTGCACGGTCACCGCCCTCTGTTCCACGATGTGCGGTCGAAGCGCTTGCACGAAGGTCGCGACAACGCGTTCGGCGGCGGGCGTCTTGCCCATCGCCGTCCAGTAGCGCGGGTCGGCAAGGTCCACGGGGCCGGCGAAGGCGAAGTTGGCGAAGAACTCCTTCAACTTGGTCGCCATCGGCTCGAAGTGGCCGGGCGCTTTGATGTCGCGGAGGATGCGCTGGGCGAAGTAGGCGATGATCTCTTCGACGGTGCCCGGTTCGGGGCGGGTGTAATCGCGCTCGACCTCGAGGTCGCTGGTGAGGATGTCGAAGGCCTCGAAGTGCATCGTTTCGCCGAGGTTCCGGGCGGCGGGATCGAGGGGCCCGAAGGGGAAGGACGAAAGTTCTGGGATGTGCCGTCCCTTCACCCTGTTCCCGATGAAGCACTCGCACTGAACGGCTCCCTTCCATCTTCGGCAGGGGACGCGTAAAGTCGGCTCTAGAACTTTCGTTCGGACGGAAGATCCCGTGACAACCGATGCAGCAGACTCGCTACGACCGACTGGCGGCGCGACGCTCCTCGCCAGGGCGGAGTATGTCCGGATGCAAGCGGCAATCGCTCTCGATCCGCGGCGCAAAGCGGCACTTGGACAATATTTCTCATCGCCCGCGGTGGCGTCCGAGATGACTCGAATGCTCTATGCGCCCTGGTCGGATGTCAGACTTCTCGACGCCGGTGCAGGAACGGGACTGCTGACCGCGGCATCTGTAGCGGAGCTTTGTAGTCGCCCGGCATGCCCGCGCTCAATAGACGTGACCGCCTACGAAATCGATCAAGTGTTGCTACCGCATCTACATAACACCCTGGAACTTTGCGCCGCCTTTTGCGCGAAGAGACAAGTGGCGTTCAGCTGGCGAGTACTGAATCTGGACTTTATAGAAGACGTCGTCTCCACGCTCGCATATCCAATGCTTTTCACCGCGAGATCCTACAACTGCGCGATAATGAATCCGCCGTACAGCAAGATAAGCTCGAGGTCCCCGTATACGAGGCTACTTTCAGCGATAAACGCCGCGACGCCGAACACCTATACTGCGTTCATGGAACTCGCAACTCGATCGCTTGAGACAGATGGGGAACTAGTGGCCATCGTTCCCAGGAGCTTCACCAACGGAACCTACTTTCGAGACTTTCGCCGCCGCTTTTTGCATCGCGTTAACCTACGACACTTGCATATTTACGATTCACGATCGTCTGCATTCGGGGAAGATTCTGTCCTACAGGAGAACATCATCGTAGCCGCGACGAGATCGGCTAGCGAACCTTCCGTTGTTGTATTGTCGAGAAGTGCGGCCCCAGGGGATGATTCCATCTTCAGGGAGGTGGACGCAGAAGTCGTTGTCGCACCGCAAGATGACAACTACTTCATCAGACTCACCGTCGATCGACTCGCGCAGCAGGTGACCGACACTATCGAGCGCTTGCCGTGCCGGCTGAGCGATCTTGGGGTCTCGGCATCCACGGGCAGAGTCGTAGACTTCCGCGCAGAGTCATGGCTGCTCCGGGAGCCGACGCCGGACACGGCCCCATTGCTCTACCCGGGCCATTTTTCCGGTGGGCGCATCGCATGGCCGAGACCCGGCAGCCGTAAGCCAAACGCGATTGCGGTCGTTCCGGAGACCAGGGCACTGCTGATGCCGCAGGGGCACTATGTTCTTGTTAAACGGTTCTCGGCGAAGGAAGAGCGCAGACGGTTGGTGGCCGCGTTACTCGATCCTCGCGACCTTCCCATCGGTCCAGTCGCGATCGAAAACCATGTGAACGTACTGCATGTCAATGGCGCTGGTCTCGAACCCGAGTTGGCTAGCGGTTTGTGTGCCTACCTCAATTCTTCGGTCGTCGATGACTATTTCCGTCAATTCAGCGGGCATACGCAGGTCAACGCCACGGACTTACGCAGCTTGCCATATCCCACGACATCACAATTGTTGGCGATAGGGTCTTCGATGCATTGTGGCCACGGGGACCAAGCTACCATCGACCAAGCTGTCTCAGGAGTTATTGAATTCATGCCTGACTATCCGAGCAGCGCACTCGCTCGCAAGCGCATTGACGAGGCACTCGCCTTCCTCCAAGACCTGGGGATGCCGCGTGCTCAGCTCAACGACCGCTCTGCGGTCACCCTTCTCAGCCTCCTGAACATTCAACCTCAGACCCGATGGACCGACGCTTCGGACCCACTCATCGGCATCACGCCTATGATGAAATGGTTCCACGAACATTATGACAAGCAATACGCGCCCAATTCTCGCGAGACGGTTAGGCGCCAGACGATTCACCAGTTCCGACAGGCCGGCATGGTTATCCAAAATCCGGACGATCCCCTCCGCGCGACCAACAGCGGCAAGACGGTTTATCGAGTGACACCTGAGTTCCTGCGGCTGGCGCAGGAGTACGGGACTGGTGGCTGGCGCGAGCTTCTCGCGGAGTATTTGTCAGTCGCGGGCACTCTCGCTGAACGCTACGCAAGCGCACGCAGCGCGAATCGCGTCCCAGTCCAGTTGCCCGATGGCGTCGACATCACGCTTGCGCCTGGAGGCCAGACCGGCCTCATTCACTCAGTCATAACGGAGTTTTGTCCGGTGTTCCTGCCCGGCGCAAGGGTGGTCTACATCGGAGACGCTGGCGATAAGTTCCTGGTGTTCGATCGAATCGCCCTTTCGGAGATCGCCATTGAGGTCGAGCTGCACGGCAAAATGCCAGATGTCGTCGTGATAGATGAGAGGCGCAACTGGCTCGTTCTCATTGAGGCCGTTACCAGTCACGGCCCGGTGGGACCGAAGCGGCGAACAGAACTCGAGGAACTTTTCGGCTCGTCGTCGGCCGACTTGATCTTCGTCTCAGCATTCGAGGATCGCAGAACGATGTCGCGCCACATGGCAGACATCGCTTGGGAGACGGAGGTGTGGATTGCCGAGGCACCGACACACCTCGTCCACTTTGACGGCGACCGATTCTTAGGACCCGACGAATAAGGTCGTTCTTAGCTCTTCGACGACTCCATGTCGTCGCCCCAAATGAGCCGGTTGCGCCAGGCGGAGTCGCGGCCGGTCGAGAAGAGGTCGAACTGGCGCTGGCGCTCCTGGGCGCTTTCGTTGACGGTCTCGACGGTCTGGAAGGGGAGGGCGATGCGCGGAGAGGCGACGCGCTTGCCCGTCACCGCGTCGTATTTGCCGTCCCAGATGAGTTCGCCCAAACCGCTCACCTCGCGTTGGTGGGGGAATTGTACGGGATCGGACGGGGGTTGTGGGGGGAGGGAGGACGAGTTCCGAGAACCGAGAGCCGAGTTCCGAGTTAGGGAGCGCGTGGCGGGATGATGGAGGAGGGATGAGTCGCGTTGGGCGGTGTCGCGGTGTGGGCCGCCGCTTGCTCTCGCGCGCGGTACTGATGGCGGGATGAGTGGCGCTGGGCCGGTGGGTGCTACGCCAGCGGCCACCGGGGGCCGCGACTCGTGGGGCTGAGCAAGCCGCTTGCCGCTTGCACGTCCTTGTTGCTCTGCGTTGACCACCGCTGCCACACTTCGCGGGTGGCCACGCTCGACTCCCTCCTCGTGACTCTTCCAGCAGCGCCGAAACCACGGGGAGACGCATTCGAACGGGTTACGAAGTGGTACATCGAGAACAGCCCGACCTACGGCGGCCTGATGCGCAGCGTCTGGCTCTGGGATGACTGGCCCGGGCGTTGGGCGCC
>JANXYE010000336.1 GCA_025350285.1 Chloroflexota bacterium | reverse complement strand
CGTGAACACCCAGGGCTCGTTCAGCGTGATCCAACGCGAAACACGGTCGCCGTAGCGCTTGTAGAGCAGGTCCGCATAGGCGGCGAAGTGCTCCGCCGTGTCGCGGTTCGCCCAGCCGCCGCGGTCCTGGAGGCTCTGGGGAAGGTCCCAATGGTAGAGCGTGAGGGCTGGCTTGATCCCCTTTTCGAGCAGTTTATCGAT
This sequence comes from Chloroflexota bacterium, assembly GCA_025350285.1. Taxonomy (GTDB): domain Bacteria; phylum Chloroflexota; class Dehalococcoidia; order Tepidiformales; family Tepidiformaceae; genus JANXYE01. Next base: position 2,287 of record JANXYE010000336.1, on the reverse strand, counting down.
CAGCCGGTCGTAGAAGGCGAGGCCCTTCTCGCTCACCGCGCCCTGGCCGTGGGGAAAGATGCGGGACCAGCTCACCGAGAAGCGGTAGGTCTGCAGGCCAAGGTGCGCCATCAACGCGACATCTTCCTTGTAGCGGTGGTAGTGGTCACAAGCGATGTCGCCCGTGTCCCCGTCCTGCACGCGCCCCGGCTGATGGCAGAAGGTATCCCAGATGCTCACGCCGCGGTCGTCTTCGCCAATTGCGCCTTCAATCTGGTAGCTGGCGGTTGCGGCGCCCCATTCGAACCCGGCCGGAAACTGCAGAAAAGTCATGCTGGGGATTGTAGCGCGACACCCAGGATTGCGACGCGGGCCAGGCCGGACGGACTCCCTACGCCCAAAGCAGACGGTTGCCCTCCGCCCGTAGAACGGCAACCGCGCGGCCCCGAACTCCGGTCACACGGCCCAGGCAGCAGGTATCAGTTCACATGACCGGCAGGTACTCGCGCAGTTCGTAGTCGCTGACGTGACGCCGGTAGCGCTCCCATTCGATGCGCTTGTTCGCGATGAGGCTTTCGAACGTGTGGTCGCCGAGGGCCTTGCGCAGGAAATCGCTCTGTTCGGCGGCTTCGATCGCCTCTATGAGGCTGCCGGGCAACATCTGTAGGCCCCGCGAAGCGCGCGCCGCGGCGCTCATCTCGAAGACGTTCTCGGTGACCGGTTCGGGCAGGGGGCGCTCGTTTTCGATGCCGTCCAGCCCCGCCGCAAGCATCGCGGCGAAGGCCAGGTAGGGGTTGCAGGCCGGGTCCGGCGAGCGGAACTCGATGCGCGTGTTGATCTCCCGCCCCGGCTTGTAGTCCGGGATGCGGATGAGGTCGCTGCGGTTGCGCATCGCCCAGGTGATGTAGACCGGTGCTTCGAATCCGGGCAGGAGACGCTTATAGCTATTCACCCATTGGTTGCAGACGAGTGTGACCGCCCGCGAGTGGTGCAGCAGCCCGGCCATGTAGCCACGGGCGATCGCGCTCAGGTGCTGCGGGTCGTTCTCGTCGAAGAAGGCGTTGCGTTCGCCCTTGAAGAGCGACTGGTGGACGTGCATCCCACTGCCGTTCTGGCCCTCAACCGGCTTCGGCATGAAGGTGGCGTAGACGTTGTTGGCGAGCGCGATCTCCTTGACGACGAGGCGGTAGGTCATCGCGTTGTCGGCCATCGTCAGTGCGTCCGTGTAGCGCAGGGTTATCTCGTGCTGGCTGGGGGCCACCTCGTGGTGGCTGTACTCCACCTCGATGCCCATCTGTCCGAGCGTGAGCACCGTCTCGCGGCGAAGGTCGCTGGCCGCGTCGGCGGTCTGGTCGAAGTAGCCCCCGCGGTCGAGCGGGATCGTGCTTTCGGAATTGCGGAAGTAGAAGTATTCGAGTTCGGGACTCACGTAAAAGGTGTAGCCGAGGTCGGCGGCGCGCTTGAGTTGGCGCCGGAGCACGTAGCGCGGGTCTCCTTCGAAGGGCGTGCCATCGGGCATGACGATGTCGCAAAACATGCGGGCGACGCCCTGCTCCTTGGGCCGCCAGGGCACGAGCTGGAACGTCGAGGGGTCCGGCACCGCGAGCATGTCGGACTCGTCAATGCGGGCGAAGCCTTCGATCGATGAGCCATCGAAGCCCATCCCGCCGTCGAACGCCTTTTCGAGTTCCTCGACGGTGATGGCAAAGCTTTTGAGGCTGCCGACGATATCCGTGAACCAGAGGCGGATGAACTTGACGTCGTTCTCACGGCAGGCGGAGATGACGTAGCTGGCGGATTCACTGCTCATTTCGAAGCTCCCGGGGGCGCAGCCTCGGAATAGAATAGCGCGCTGGTGTTTCGCGCGCGTGAAGACGACGGTCGGCGGGTGGGCGTCAGATTGTTGCACAAGGGCAGGGACCCCCGTTCGACCGGATCTCGGCCGCCCGGCCGCGGGCTCACTGGAGACTGAACCGCTCCGTATCCGTCGCGGGCAGGATTGCCGGCTGGGTGCTTCTTGACTCGCGACGCCAATGCTGGCCGCCAGTGAAAACGAGCGGTTCGTTGTCTCCGTGCCATGCTTGAGCCGTTGCAAAAATCTGACGGGCACCCACGGTCGGCCCGTTAGCGCGAATGCCCCGCCAGACCGAGCAGCTCGGCCGCTAGTTCACGGCCCAGGCCCGCGGCTGCATCAGCCTGCCCCGCGTTCTTCGTCCGGTAGACCTGCCCGCCGGCCGCCAGCATGCCATGCAGCTTCAATGTGCTGCCGAAGCGCTCCGCGTACGCACCCACCGGCAGGTTGCAATCA
>JANXYE010000264.1 GCA_025350285.1 Chloroflexota bacterium | reverse complement strand
GACATCTCGGCGCGGATAGAGGCCGGGTTCAGCGATGTGGGCAACGCCTTCGACGTGATCGACACGAAGTACGACACGGGCGAGCTTTCGAAAGCGGCCGATGGCATCCCGGCGTGCGCAACGCTCTTCCGCTGAGGCCGGACGGCGCCTACCTCAGCTTTTTCGGCTTCTTCGCGTTGACCTTTGCGGGCGGCTCTTGCTTGGCTGGATCGCCTGCCTTCTTCGGCGTCGCCACGCGCCGCGGCCGCGGCGGGCGAGAAGCCTCTGACGGAGATGATGGGGTCTCGGCAAGCGCATCCGCTGGGACGGGCGAGGCGGCGGCCAAGAGGTCGGCCTCCAGCTTCGCCAGGCGTGCAACCACGCCTTCGATGCGCTCGCCGACGCCCTCGTACTCCACCTTGCTCGCAGCCGACCAGAAGGCCGTGGCCGGACCGCGGACCTGCGCTTCGGCCGCCTCCGTGAGGCGCAGCATGCGTTCGAGAGCCGCCGTCAGGACCGTAGCGGCGGTCAGCGGGTCGCTCGGGGAGCGCGCCGCTTGTTCCCAGGCGGCGCGGTAGATGGCGCCCATCACGGCCCAACCGTCCTGGAGCGGGTTCGCGCCGGGCTGTGATTCGTCCACCCCTGAATGCTAGGCCCGGGTAGGGGGTAGGGGTAGTCGATAGACGGTAGGGCTTAGGATGAGTTGGTGAGTTCTGGAGAGCCTGTAGCGCGAAGAATGCCCGGCGCATGGACCACGGGCCGGGTCGAGGCGTTCAGCGACGGCATCTTTTCGATTGCGGCGACGCTGCTGGTGCTCGAACTCCGCGTTCCCGATCTCGCCGGTTCGGCTTCCGAAGGGGACCTCACGAGCGCGCTCTGGGACGCCTGGCCGCGCCTGCTGACCTTCGCGGTGAGCTTCGCCGTGATCGCGATGTACTGGCTCGGTCACTACTCGATGATGCACTGGCTGGAGCGCGGGGACGAAGCGGCGTGTCGTCGCGGGCATCATTGGGTATGGCGTCGGCACGTTGGCGGCGCTCATCTGGCCGCCGCTCTCAATTCCGTTTTTCGCCGCGCCGATCGTCTACTGGCTGATGCCGACGCACCTCGATACGCACGTGCGGGGCGAACACGAAGACCATGAGTAGACGAGAGGCGATGGACGCTCGACGAGACGGGCTTAGCCGCCCGCGAGCTTGGGGTTGTGGCCGAGGGCGGTGAGGTCCTTCAGGAGGCGGTCGCGCTGGTCACCCTGGATGACGAGTGCGCGGCCTTCGCGCGTGCCGCCGGTACCGAGCGACGTCTTCAGCTTCTTGAGTAAGACGTCGAGGTCGTCTTCGGCACCGGGAAGGCCAGTGACAACCGTGGCCGTCTTGCCGCCCCGGCCCTTCTTGTCGCGCGCGATGCGGACGACACTATCGTCCGGGGAACCTCCGGGCGGCTTGATCGGGGCGGGCGAACGTTTCGGAGGTGGCTGAGGCTTCTGTCGTCCGCCGTCGGTGGAATACACGAGCCGCGAGTTGTTTTCCATCGAGCCGCCGCGCTACCGGTTCGTCCTGCCGACCTGCGCCCCAAGTTCGTGCAGTTCGCGCCGGTACTGCGCGGCATCGATCACGGGGAGGCCGTTCTCGCGAAGCTGGCGCGAGATGTCGGGGCGGGATGGGCTGAAACCACGTTTTTCAAGCAGGCTGAGCTCCTGCCCGGCGATAGCGAAGTACTCCTCCAGGCCGCGGGCGGCGTTCGACATACGATCGACGGTCTTGGCGCGATCGTGTTCCACCGTGGCCACGTTGCCACCGCCGAGCAGGGCGATGAAGGCTTCGAACTCCTCATCGCTCATACGCTCCGCCGCCGCGCCCAGTTGGATGCGGAAGCGGGCGGCGCGCGCGCCAGCGTCGGTTTCACCCGCGACCATACGGACGGAGGACTGAAGGCCGGCTTCGTAGCCAAATGCCTGGCTACTGAGGTACTTGATGCGGTCAATGGCCTCGTTCAGGCGGGCGACGTGGGAAACGTAGGCGTCGTAGGGTGAAGCAAGCCGCCAAACGAGCGTGCTCACGGTCATGGTCGTGCCTCCTGTATCAGCTCGTGTTGCCGCGAAGCAGATCCTCGATGTCCTTGAGGATCTCGTCCGCGGAGGGCAATTCAGCGGGCGGATTTTGCTCTTCATCCTGACGCTCACCGAAGTGCTCTTCAAGGGTGCGAACATACGCCCGGATGTCGTCGCCGTCGCGCGAGGCCTCATCGACCCGTTCGAGGAATCGTTCCGCCTCTTCCTCCAGCGTCCCGAGCGAGGTGCTGAAGCCGAGGACCGGCTCAAGGGCGCGCAGGAGGGCAATCGTGGCCGGAGGATTCTCTTCCACGTTGAGGTAGTGCGGCACGGCCGCGGCGAGGCTCACGAGCGGCGACCCGTGCCGGCGAAGAACGTCGTGGAGGACGCCGATGATGCCAGTCGGCCCCTGGTACATCGAGCGGCCGAGGCCGTACTTCGAAGCGAGCGCCGGGTCCGCGGAAGAGCCGGTCACCGGGATCGGCCGGGTGTGCGGGGTAGCCGCCGGCCGCGCCACGAGCGTGCATACCAGCGACGGTTCGAGGGAGGAGATTGCCTCGCCCAGGCGGCTGGTGAAGGTCCGCCACTTCAGGTTAGGTTCGGTCCCTTTGACGATGATCAGGTCGTGGGCTGAATCCGGCAGACGAGCGCTGAACGCCTCGTTGCGAGGCCATTCGATCTCGCGGAGCCCTTTTTCGTCGAGCTTCACGGTCGGGCGCGTGTCGGTAAACACGTAATAGGGCTCGGCATCGACGGTGAGGAAGCGGCGGGCGCTGTGCGCGTCGATAAGCCGCTGGGCCGTGTCGGTGGTCACGGTGCCGGTGTCGCTCCAACCGCTGAACGCCACGACAACGACCGGCGAGCGAAGGCCAGTGACGGGCACGATATCGAATCCATCCACCCGCCCATTGTAGCGGTTGCACGCCTAGGAGTGCGGCCGGGAATGGGCCATTTTGGCGAAGCGGTGCTGTGATGAGCGGGTGGGGCGGAGCCGGGGCCGATGAGCGGTGCACGAGTCCCACGAGCGGCCAGGGCGGGGTTGGCGGGAGCGGTGAGACGATACAGA
>JANXYE010000210.1 GCA_025350285.1 Chloroflexota bacterium | reverse complement strand
TCCACTGGAAGAGCACGGCGCGGACGGGTGAGATGATGGTGAAGACGTTCGAACTCGACCCCGCCAGCGACATCTGGGTGATCCTGGACCTGGAGCAGCGCGTCAACGTGGGCAGTGGCGACGACAGCACCGAGGAGTGGGGCGTGCGCGTCGCGGCCAGCGTGGCACGGCACTACCTGGTCAACAATCGGACGGTTGGACTAATCACGTTCGGGCGGGACCTTCGCGTTATCGAACCGGAGCGCGGCCAGCAGCAGATGACCCGCATCCTGGAATCGTTGGCGATGGCCCGGGCCCTCGGTGAGGCGCCGCTCGGCAACATCCTCCAGGAGGAACAGCGGCGCTTCGGGCGCCACACGACGCTCGTCATCGTCACCTCCGATACAGGCGACCAGTGGCTGACGGCGGTACAGGCGCTGGTGCAGCGCGGCGTTCGAGCGGCGGTCGTCTTGCTCGATCCGACAACGTTTGGGGGCAGCAAGTCGCCGCTTCTGTTGTTTGGGGAGTTGACGGCAAGCGATATCCTGACGTACGTGGTAAGGCGCGGTGACGACCTGAGCATCGCGCTGAGCCCGACGGCGAGTGGAGCACCCGCATGGCAGGCATGAACATCCCGATGAACCAGCCCGCGAACCGGCGCTTCGGCGCGGCCGCGGTGAACGCGCCCCGCTGGCTGATGAGTTGGGAGGACTGGCTCACCTTCTCCGCGGCCCTGATTGCGTTCGTCGCTGTCGGGTATTCCATCCAGCAAGCCAACTGGGTGCGCGGCGGGATGCCGCCGGTGATCCCGACTATGCTGCTCGGGCTGCTGGTAGGGCTGCTCGCGGCGCGGGTACGCGCTCCCGGCGTACTCATCCACCCCGTCGCTCTGGCGCTCGGCATCGTGGTGGTGGCGTTGATGGTCCAGCAGTTCGCGGAGGGCGACACGATCGCCGCCCGGCTGACCGACTTTCGCGTGCGGATGCGCGATTGGTTCGAAGTTGTGCGCGCGGGGGACATCAGCAACGACACGCTGCCGTTCGTCACGCTCGTTCATTCCATTTGTTTCCTGAGCACCTACCTCGCGGCTTACGCGGTCTACCGCTGGCACAACCCATGGGTGGCTATTCTGCCCGGCGGGATCGTGCTGCTCGCGAACATCGCGCTGCAGAAGGGCCAGCCAAGCGGGGCGTTCGTCGTCTTCCTCTTCGGCGCGATCATCCTGATCGCACGCCTGCACCTGCAGCGCAGCCAATCGAAGTGGAAGAAGGAGGGCATCGACTACCCGGAGTTCATCAGCCTGAGCGCCGGACAACTGACGCTTTTCGTCACCGGCGGGTTGCTGCTTTTCGCCTGGCTGCTGCCCGTGGGCGACCAGTATAAGCGTGTGGGCGGCGTGTACGACGCCGTGGCTCAGCCGTTCACGGGCCAGAGTGGGACATTCACGAGGCTATTCGCGAACGTCAACGCGCAGAATGGCGGCCGCCTGCATAACTTCGGCGACTTCCTCACAATTAACGGCAACATCAAGCTCGGCACCCGGGAGCTGTATCAAATCAAGGCCGGCCAGCCCGGCCTCGTCCGCGGCACGAGCTACGACGAGTACACCGGCGCTGGCTGGAAGACGAGCGGGCGCGACGAGACAAAGATCCCCGCGGGCGACCTCGCCGCATCGGCCGAAGCGGCCCAATACGAGAAGCGCGTCGCGACCATCCTCCAGGTGACCGTCAAGGATGGCGACAACTCCGTGCTCTCCTCCGGCGTGCCGCTGGGCACGAACATCGCCGTGACGGCGGAGTCGCCGCGCGGCTTCCGGGGAGACATCGAACAACTCGCGACACGACGCGGTTTGAACTCCGGCGACACCTACAACTCGATCGGCTCTGAGAGCGTCGCTACGCCGCGGGAGCTCGCCACGGCAGGCACGGCTTACCCCGACTGGGTGAAGGCGCGCTACCTCCAACTCCCGGGCAATCTGCCGAAGCGCGTCGTCGATCTCTCGAAACAGATCACGGCGCCGGGTGCGACACCTTATGACAAAACCAAGACGATTGAGGACTACCTGCGCGCCCTCCCGTACGACCTTCAGGTGGAGCCAGCCCCGGCCGGGCGCGACGTTGTCGATTGGCTCCTGTTCGACCTGAAGCGAGGGTACTTCGACACGCAGTCGTCGGCGATGGCCGTCATGCTGCGGGCCGTTGGGATTCCGAGCCGCGTGGCCGTCGGCTACGTCCTGGACAAGTCAGCGGCCATCGAGACCACCTACACCGTGCGCAAGTCGGACGCGTACAGCTGGGTGGAGGTCTATTTTCCGAAATACGGCTGGGTGACCTTCAACCCAACGCAGGACCGTCCCTCAATTGGCGTGGGCGGGACTATTGGTGGCGACGGCGGCGACCCCAACCTCCTTCCCGGCACGGGCATTGAGGGCCTCTTTCAGGCGCCGGACGACCTCCTCGGGGACCGGGAGGCCAAGCTTCGCGAGGCCCAGGCCGCCCTGGCGGCGAAAGCGATCCAGAACGACGGTCCCCCGTGGGTCCTTATCTGGTCCCTCGCCGGCGCGTTGGCCGCGGTTGCGGTCGCCGGGCTCTCCGGCCGGTTGGCGTGGAATTGGGGCCTCGGGGGGCTCCACGGCGACAGGCGGCTATGGGCGAAGACGCAGCGCTTCGCCGGCTGGGCGCGCCTTGGCGGCCGCGAATCCGAGACCGCACGCGAATGGTCACGGCGTGTTGGTTCGGTGATCGAACGGCCGGAAGAGGCCAAGCGCCTGGCGGAGGCGTACGAAGAGACGCGTTACGGCCGGCCCGACCTTGAACGGTCCGACCCGGAAGCCACCAGGAGCGCATACATCCGTCTGCGCAACACGCTCCTGCCCCGCGTCCTTCGCCGCAAATAAAACCCCAGAACCAGCGAGCGCATAGAAGTACGGAGAGAGAACACGGAGCCGGAGTCTGGTTTGCGCGCCTCACGATTGTTCAGAATCCGGCCCCACACCGCCTCTGTGTCCTCTCCCTCAAACTCGGTGCACTCTGCGGTTCACTTTTTGCCCATAAGGTCGTCGGTGCGCTTGAAGAACTCGGCGTCGAGCTGGGAGTGGTGGAGGAAGTCGTAGGCGAGGAAGCCGACGCCACCGACGATACCCCCGGCGATCGCCAGCCAGCCCGTATCGCTCGCGGCACCGATGCCGACGAGGACAATACCAGCGCCGGCGATGAACGCGCCCCCCAACGGCGCGGCGTGCCCCTCTTCGCGTTCGTGCACGGTTGTCAGGACTTTTCGGAACATCTGTCGTCTCCCCGAATTGGTTGGCGGGACTGTAGCACGTCCGTGTGGCTGTTCATTCAACTGGTGGCGCGCGCACGTTTCGCGAGGCGTTCCGCACGTCGGCGGAGGGCGGGCAGCGAGGCTTCGCTTTCCGGGCGACCCTGCGGGAGAAGGCCGCGTTCCACCAGGCTGATGGCGGCCCGCACAACGTCCAACGCCTCAGCGGGCTGTTTGAGCCGGTGTTCGAGGAGCTTAGAGAGTTCGACGTACGGCGTGATCCGGCGGGAACGGGCTTCGGCGATGAGCAGCCGCCAGCGCTCGGCCGCTTCGCTGTCACGCCCAAGCTTGCGATAGCCAGTAGCGGCGTGCTCCAGCGCCTCCAAACGTTCGCCCCGCCCGGGCGATCCAGCCAGCGCGGCCTCAAAATGGGCGACCGCCGCTTCGTAGTCGCCCGCGTACTCGGCGGCCCGGGCGGCCTGAAACGGGAACTCGGCGCCGTCGCATACGCCGCCGAGATGCGCCGCCAGGGCCACGAGCGAAAGGATGTCCCAGGCGTTGTGGCGCAGCACCGGAAGGATGTGGGTCGGGTCGCTCGTGCGCTGAAAGCGAAAGTAGCGTTCGGGCACCTCGTGGGAGGGACAGTCGTTCTCCCGTTCGAACTCGAGCAACTGGACCTCCATCTCCGGCAGCCGGAACGAATCGAAGTTCCCGCGGAAGAGGCGCCGGTTCGGGTGGAGCAGGTCCAGGTGGGGCAGCTTGCGAAACTCGGGGCGGGCGCGGCTGAGGATGTAGCGTGCTTCGAGCATGGGCAGGTCGAACGATTTGCCGTTGTAGCTGACGAGCGCCGCGGCCCCGTTCAGTTCGCCCGCCAGCCCTCCGAGCAGCCCGCCTTCGTACGCTGGTGACGGGAGAACGTACTGGCGCAGCTTGAGGACCGAGCCTTCAAAGCGGGCGACGCCAGCGAGGAAAACCATCGCGCCCGCGCCGCCCAGACCGGTCGTCTCGGTGTCGATGTAGAGGAAGTCTCGAGGGTGCACGTCGGCCAGGCGAGGATCGCGGCACTGCCCGGAGAGGCGAGCCGGATCCACCGACAGCGCGCGGTGGAGGACAACGCTGCCGTGCGAATGGCCGCCTTCGTAGACGCTTTCGACCACATAGCCGGGACCCTCGGGCGAGTTGAACCAGCGCCCGCCGAGGCCCGAGAGGTCGCTGAGTTCGGTCACGCTCTCGCCGCGAGGAAGCTGTTCCTTGCGGCTGGGCTGGCTCAGGGCGGCGCGCAGCCGCTCCTTGAGGTCAGCGGCCATGGCTTGAACCGGCAGCGAACATATGTGCGAAGTATTCGCGAGGCTGGGCGGCGCGTCAAGGCGGGAACCACAGAGCGCGCAGAGGTTTGCGCAGGGATCGCAGAGACCCTGAGCCAGCGTGGCGACCCGATGCTGCCCACTACGCAGGTGGGCCCGGTCACCACGCGGCCCCAGTACGACAAGGTGCTGAGTTACATCGAAATCGCCAAGCAGGAGGGCGCCAAGGTCCTCATGGGCGGCGGCCCCGCGACGCGGCCCGAATGCGGTACGGGCTGGTTCGTCGAGCCGACGATCTTCGGCGATGTCGACAACAAGATGCGCATTGCCCAGGAAGAAGTCTTCGGGCCGGTGCTATCCGTCATCCGCTTCAAGGACGAGGACGAGGCGGTCCGGATCGCCAACGACGTCCGTTTCGGCCTCGGTTCGGGCGTGTGGACAAACGACATCGGCCGCGCCATCCGCATGTCCGAGCGGCTCCAGGCC
>JANXYE010000208.1 GCA_025350285.1 Chloroflexota bacterium | reverse complement strand
CCCATGCCCGTCCAGAAGCGTTGGTAGGAGGTCGCGAACGGGACCAGGACCTGAACGGGGCCCATGGCGATGAAGCCATCGAACAGAAGGGCGAGTCCATGGGCGGCGATAAAGCCGACCGTGAGCAGGCTGATGAACTGGTGGAGGGCGAACACTCGCGGCCGCTTGATCAGCCGCGCTCCCGTCTTCGTGCTCATCAGCAGCCCGGCGACGACTACGACCGAGAGGAGGGCGAAGGCGACGAGGCCCGTGGCCCGGTTCACCATCCAGGGAATCGTGCCGAAGCTCCCCGAGAGCAACGTCCCGGCAAAGACCATGCCGGCGAGGCTGGCCGTGCCGACAAGGATCTTCCGTGTGCTCATCGTCAGGATCCCTTCGAGGCCTTAGCGGCGGTGGTCTTCGCAGCCTTGGCGGTGGCGGTTGCCGGGGTTTTAGCCGCGGTGGGTGTGGCGGCAGCCGCCGCGGCGGCGGACCCGGTGCCGACAGGGTTATCCGCCGGCTGGCTGGCAAGGACGGCGTTCGCCGAACCGCCGGTCGATGCGCCGCTGGGGGTTGATGCGCTTGCGGGCTCGTTCACGTAGAACAATGAGGTGACGAGGACGGTGACCCCGACGGCGAGGCCAGCCGCCGTTGCTTTCATTCCCGTGTAGCGGTTCGCCGCCATGATGTGGCTCCCTTGCCGGTACGGTGGAATCGCGGTCCCGACCGGCCTGCAACGAACAATGCGGGCGGCTCCTTGGAGCAAGATGGGAACGGGATAAGAGTTCTCTTATCTGGTTAAGCGAGACTTCTTATGCGCGGCGGAACCGCGACGGCGCTGGGAGGGCGGCGCTTACTGTGATTGGATAGGCGTATGCATCTCTTAGTTGTGGAAGATGAAGTCAGCCTGGCATCGGCCATCAAGCGCGTGCTTCAGGATGACGGTCACGCCGTGGATGTCTCCCGCGATGGAGCCGATGCGCTCGAAAAAGGGATGACTCAGGCGTACGACGTCGTCATTCTCGACGTGATGCTGCCATCGATGAACGGCTATGACGTGGCCAGGCTCTGGCGGCGGGCGGGAAAGACGATGCCGATCATCATGCTCACCGCCCGGGATAGTGTGACGGACAAGGTGACGGGACTCGATGCGGGCGCCGACGATTACGTCCTCAAGCCATTCTCCACCCAGGAACTGCTCGCCCGCGTCCGCGCCCAGGGGCGCCGCATCCGCCTCAGCGCATCCGACCCTACGTCGCTCGTGGTGGGAGACCTGAAACTTGATCTGCTGGCGCACGAGGCCGTGCGCGGCGGGCTGCGAATCGAATTGACGGCGAAGGAGTTCGCCTTGCTCGAAGCGCTCATGCGCCATCCCGGCCAGGTGCTCACGAAGGCGCAGTTGCTGGAACGCGTCTGGGGCTTCGATGCCTACACCGAGACGAACATCGTGGAGACGTACATTCACTACGTGCGGAACAAGGTGGATAGCGACTTCGAACCGAAGCTCATCCGCACCGTGCGTGGCGTGGGCTACGCGATTCGGGCGTCCTGATGTTTCAGCGTGCGCGCCTCCGCCTCACCATCTGGTACGTCGTGGCGCTCGTGGGACTGTTCGTCGCCGTAGGCGCGTCCGCCTACTTCCTCCTCCGCCGGGATCTCGACGCCGAGATCGACCGGAGCATCTCCTTCGGCCTGGCCGACGCGGTTAACCACCAGGACAGAGGCGGACGCAGCCCCGATGGTGGAGTCCCATCCGACGGCGGATTCGGTGGGGCAGAGGACGGCCGATACCGCGCTCCCGGCCAGGATGTATCGACCGATGTCTTCACGATTGAACTGAAGGCAGACGGGTCCGTCCTTTCGAACCCGCGCGGCATCGATCTGGCCGGATTCCCGGTCGGGAACTTCGCCGAGGAGGCGGAAGGCGGGAAGGTTCACGCCGAAGACATCACGGCCGCGGGCCGCCACTTCCGCGTGATGGTTCAGCCGCTCGCCCGGGCCCAGCCGGATGGCGGGGCCTACGCGCTCGCTGGCCGCTCGCTCGAGGCGCGCGATTCGCAACTGCGGGCATTGGCGCTGATCTTCGGGTCTGGCGCGCTCGCGGGTGTCGTCCTTGCCGCCGGCGGCGGGTTCTGGCTCGCGGGCCGGACGCTGGACCCAATCAAGAAGTCGATCGATACGCAGCGGCGGTTCGTCTCAGACGCTTCGCACGAACTGCGGACGCCCGTCGCGATAGTCGCCACGAACGCGGACATCCTCCTCCAGCACCCGGACGAACCGGTGGAGGCGAACATCGAACAGGTGGCCGCCATCCGCGATTCGGCCAGCCGAATGGCGCGGCTTGTCGCGGACCTCCTGGTGCTGGCGCGGGCCGACGAAGAACGCGTGCAAATGGTGCAGCACGAGATGCGGCTCGACGAAATGCTCGCGCTCGCCGGGCGGGACATGGGCGCACTCGCCGCCGACAAGGGGGTGGTCCTCGATCTGAAGATCACGCCGGTGACCATCCGCGCTGATGCGGACCGCCTCCGGCAGCTCACGATGATTCTGCTGGACAATGCCGTGAAATACACGGCGGCTGGTGGGAAGATAACGCTCGGCTGTCACAACGAAGGCCGGCGGGCGGTTGTTACCGTGCGAGACACCGGCGCGGGGATCCCCGCCGAGGACCTGCCGCACGTGTTCGAGCGGTTCTACCGGTCGGACGCGTCACGAAGCCGGAGCGGCATGGGCCTTGGTCTTTCGATCGGGCAGTGGATAGCGGAGGCGCACGGCGGGCGAGTGTCGGCGGAATCGGAACCGGGCAAGGGGAGCACATTCACGGTCTCGCTCCCACGGCGCTAGGAGCCTGTCGGTTTAATCCATAACGTGCCACTTATGTTTCTAACACGGGGGTCTCGAGTGTCAGCCCTGTCGCGAACTGAGGCCTTCTCGGGCCTTGGGTGAGGTCGATCACGAACCGTCATGTGGCGATTTCTACT
>JANXYE010000207.1 GCA_025350285.1 Chloroflexota bacterium | reverse complement strand
GGCATCGGCAAGGCTTCGTGCGCCGTTGGCAGAACGCGCTCGTCGGCGTTATCCTCACCGATCTGCTGCTCGGCGCCAGTTTCGGATGGTGGGTCCGCAAGCACAATCAACACCACGCCCACCCCAATCATGCCGACATGGACCCCGATATTGATCTGCCGCTGATCGCCTTCACGCCGGAGCAAGCGATCGAGAAGCGGGGCGTGCCGCGCCTGGTCGCGAAACATCAGATCTGGTTCGCGCTGCCATTGCTCACCCTCGTGGCGTACGGGCAACGGTATGGAAGCGTCGTGTACGTCGTCCGCGAGCGCTCCGCGTATCGCCGCTGGGAGGTCGCCGCGCCGCTCGGCGACGGTGGCCAGGCCCTGCAGGTTGCGCCCGGCCTCGACCGGACAGCCCTCGCGCTCCGCCCATTCGAGCCCTGCGGAGAACGCCTCGTGCGCTTCGTCTATCAGCGCCAGGCGCAAGGCGAGATTCCCACGAGCTGTATCGAGGCTGAGGGCGGTCACCGGTCCGCACCAGCCTTGCCATTGTCCGGTTGCATCGAAAACGGAGCGGGCCAGCGCATCGTCTCCCATCGTCTCGAGGCAGATCGCGGCTGCGGAGGCTGAGAGTGACCGCTGCCAGTCATCTCCGATGCCATTTTTCCAGTGCCCGGCCCACCTATCGAGATCTGATTGGGCGGCACCTGGTCCATCGGTCAGAAACAGCACGGCCGCCCGATGCCCGGTGTCCTGGATGGCCTGCATCGACTGCTGGCTGGGCTCGGCGGTTGGTATCAACGAACGGGCCTCGTCCATACGGCCTTCGAGGAGGGGGAACCAGACGGCCTGACAGGCGATCGAGACACTGTTCAATCCTGCCGGGATCGACTGCCAGTTCTCCGGTCGTCGTACCCAGCGGAGCAAGTCGAACATTCGCCGGTGGAGCCACACCCAGAAGCCGCCGCCCGGATAGCGTGCGCGGCTGCTGAAGGATTCAACCCTGTCCGCCAACCCCTCAGCCAGCCTGATTCTCCCCTGTGCGTAACGCGTGAGGAGGGGAAGGATAGCTGCGAACCCGGCGCCCTCGACGCGACCAATAGAGAGGAACGCCTCGGCCGCCAGCCAAGCAGATTCCGATTGCGTGTTAACGTCGCGCCGCCGAAGCGCCCGGGAGAAATCAAGAAAGTGACGAATTGCTGCAGCCTCGGTCGTGTCTGAGCCGATGGCTAGTTCATACAGTTCGTCTTCCCGCTTCAACGTCAGACTCGAGCTCTCGCGACGAGCGAGACTCGACGCTCGGTAGCTGCGGTAAAGAATCGTGAGCTTCAGTTCGACGTGCTCCTCCGCGCCCGCAGCCGCGGCCGCGGCGATAAAGAAAGGCTCGATTCGTGCAAAGTCGACGAAGAACCAGGGCATGCGCGCGACGGCTCGCGCGAGTCCAAGCATGTCGCCACGTTCGTGGAACAGGCCGAGCGCGCGATGGAACAACTCCCAGTCGGCGACGTCTCCAAGGGCTCCAGCAAGGCTGCGTGCGGTCGCGTAGGCAGCGAGTGCCTCGGGCTCCGGATCTGAAACTCCGTCCAGTACAGCCTCGTACCATTTCACAGCGTCCGTCCAGGCGGCCTGCTTCTCCGCTCGGTGGGCCGCCGACAAGGCATACCGCCGCGCTTTCTGGGCATAGTGTGGCGCGAGCGCCGCCGCCTCGACGAAGTGCGTCGCCAACCTTGCGGCGTTCTCCTCCGCGCGGTCGCCGTAGCGCTTCTCCAGGGCCTCGCCCACCTGACCGTGGAGCCGCACGCGGCGCGTCGTGCTCAGTTCCGCCAGCAGGGTCTCCTGCATCTGGGCGTGGGTGAAGCGGTAACGCCCCGGCTGCGGCAGTTCCTCGATTACCCGAGCCTCGATCGCTTCCTCGATCTCTTTCAGCAGCGCATCTTCGTCGCGGTCGCCTAGGAGCCTGTCGGTTTAATCCATAACGTGCCACTTATGTTTCTAACACGGGGGTCTCGAGTGTCAGCCCTGTCGCGAACTGAGGCCTTCTCGGGCCTTGGGTGAGGTCGATCACGAACCGTCATGTGGCGATTTCTACT